>JABDJM010000016.1 GCA_013002475.1 Saprospiraceae bacterium
GCCGAAGCAGGTTTATATTTCTCCAATCGTTTTTCCGCATTCTGCTCGGTGGGATCATGTTCTACTTTTTCTGAACAATCCCAATAGCGGTCATCCTTCCCGCTTATACTCAACTCCTCATGGATCAGAGGATTCACCTCATCAGCGAAACGATAGATCTGCTCAGGGTCCAATACATTTCGGGTATCCTGGTTGTCTCCCCGTATCACAAATTCAACTCTGCGGTTGGCTTGTTTGCCGGCTTCGTCTGAGTTTTCCGTCACAGGATTGCTAAGCCCAAATCCCTTGCTAGTAAGCCTCTCCTCAGGAATGCCTTTTTCAACGAGGTATTTAAATACTGATTGGGCCCGCCTCTCAGAGAGTCCAAAATTATAATTCTCATTTCCTTCGTCATCAGTATGTCCCTGGATCTCTATCCGTATGGTGGGGTTTTTCTCTAAAATGGAAACCAGTTTATCAAGCTCTACATGAGATTCCGGCACCAGCTCATGTTTGTCCGTTTGGAAATAGATGTTGTCCATTTTGATGGCAGCAACCCCATTTTCAATCTTATAATATCGAGAGGGTGTGTATTGAACTGCTTCAGAGGAGAAGGCTTCAATAAAAACATCATCGAATAGGAAATAACCCCTGGCGATCTTGCTCTTGTCTTCCTTATCGAAAAACTGGCCGAGGTATAGATATTCGGCATCTTGATCTGCCACAAAGGAGCCAGAAACCTTGGTCCATTTGGCAGGCTCGATGAGAATCTCATTGTTAGCCTCAACTTGCGGCTTCCCCAGAAGGATCCTTTTGTCATACTGATACAGATGCTCTGAAATCAAAACGCCAAAATGATCATTCAAAAATGTGGGAACCGGTTTTTGTCTTGAGTAATAAGTCGGCATTGACATCCACCATTCTACATAATAGGTGGTTCCCGCTTTTACAGGTTGCTTCAATTTAACGCCCACATATTCAGCCCAAAAATCTCCGTTGATAACCACGCCGGCCATATTTCTTCCGGAATGAGGAGGAATAGGAGTGAGGTTGCTAGATCGGAATCTCGGAGAAATAAGATCGGTAGATGCTTCATTGGGAACCGTCCAGGCCCGCGATGCTCTTTCAAAGGTGCGCCCATCACTGGAAAGATGAACGGGCTGGAAATCACAAGCTTCAAATCCCGGGTTCGGAACCAGGTTTTGCCCAGTCAAAAAGCCAGGCACAATAAGTATCAATAGTGTCCAGATCCGAAGCGGCATATCATGTGTTGAACTTCTATAAACGGAAAAATATTGTAAAAGGTCAAATGGCCTGATAGAGAGTAGAAGCGCAAATTTCGTTACGAGATGTAAATTACTGAAATGCAATTACTTACGGTAAGTAACTTAAAGGACAGGCTTTAGCTTTCTTTTCCGAGAGATTCGGTCATTTCCTTCGAAATAGCCCCTTTGGTCACCCGGATAAAGGTTTTGGTGTCTACCTGAAGTTGGACAATATTATCCTCCACCTTGGTGATCTTTCCAATGATCCCACTTGAGGTAACCACCTCAGAACCCTTTTCAAGTTCAGTCATAAACTTGGTTTGGTCCTTTTGCTTACGCATCTGAGGCCTGAAGAAAAAGAAATAAAGAACCCCAAACATTAGAGCAAGAAAGATCATGTTGATCATGCCCGGAGAACTACTTGATTGGAGTGAAATGAATAAAAGTTCCATGCTGCAAATTTAAGGATTTCGTTTGTGGACAAATCCTTTTATGAAAAGTTTTGTGTCTGCTGGTTCAGTATTCGAGGTGACCGTTACCGTTTTGATTTGCTCCCCTGGTTTAGTGTCCGTATTAAACCGGATCCTGAGAGTACCCGATTTCCCGGGTTCAATGGGTTCTCGTGACCATTTAGGGACTGTGCAACCACAGGAAGAGCGGGCTGAAGTGACTACAAGAGGATGTTCACCCGTATTTTTGAATGAAAAAGTGTGCTTGATTATCTCCCCTTCCTGAGCTTCCCCAAATTCATGGGTGGTATTGTCGAATTCAATTTTTGCCAGATTTGATAGATCAGGCGTCCCGGAAAGAGTAGCAGGAATCTTAATAAGGTCAGAGTTTCGGATGCTACCCTTGGCCGGAGTTTCCTGAATTCCTACCGGCTCTGTAGCTTTTTCCTGGCTACAGGCCATTAAGAAAACCAAAATGAAAATTGAATAAAATCTCATAAAGGGCGCAAAGCTAACTGAATTTGAAGCTAATCTAAAACCATAGCAACATCCGAATAGTTTATTTATTTTTCCCCAAGATCGATCGTTATGAAGATTTTCTTAATTGGATT
>JABDJM010000029.1 GCA_013002475.1 Saprospiraceae bacterium
GGGCACCAGTTTGTGTTACGATCCGCTGGTCATCCAGATTTTTGATAGAGGACCGTTCTTTACGGTCGTAACGCACCCAAACTCGAATCTCATCGCGGCCACGCTGGAACCGTTGGATCGGTTGGCCAAAGAATGCCGCTCTTACCTGGGCCATAACGTCGTTGTAGGTCAATCCCAGGAGGTATGCATTTTCCCTTAATTTGATCCTGATCTCCTTGATTCCTTCAGGGTCATTATCCGCAATGTCTTTAAGCTCTGGCATTTGTCGCATGCCTGCCTTTAGTTCTTCTGTTGCCGCTTTTAGTTCATTTATATCATTACTGGAGAAGGATACAGAGATCGGCGATCCTCCGAAGGTGGTTCCGGAGTTGTAAACGATATTTTCGGCCTCTCGAACAGGGCCTATCTTATCTGATAAGGCGTTAGCAAATTCATTCGCAGAGAATTCCCTGTTTTCGCCAGGCAAAAGGTTTACCAACAAGGTTGCCTTGGAAGTTCCAGGCCCGATTCGTCGAATAACATTCTCAACTACCTCCATGCCATTACTCTGCTGCTCGGTGAATTTGTCTCCAACAACCCAGACTCCCTCTTCAATATGAGTAATGATTGAATCAGTTATTGTCTCGCTGGTTCCCTGAGGTAAATTCAGTTCCACCTGGACCAGATTACTCGCAATGGGCGGAAAAAATGTGAACTTGATCATGCTGCTACCCATCGCTCCAAAGGTGATGATCATCATGGCAATTGGTATGGTGAGCCCGAAAATCTTGTTCTCCAGAAAAAATTTAAGGGAAGGTGCGTATAGCTTGTCTCGCACCCAGGTCATGGCCTTATCAGCCCATCGATTTAGTAAGAAATTCTGACCACCTTTTTTCAAGGCGTTGGAATGCGCTATATGGGAAGGAAGAATGATCAGGGCCTCAATCAGAGATATGAGTAGAATGAAAATTACTACCGTGGCCAATTCACCGAAAAAAGCACCAACATCTCCATCAATGAAATAAAAGGTTCCAAAGGCCACTACCGTAGTTAGGATGGCAGAAACAATGGCAGGGATTACTTCTATAGTTCCGTCTATTGCCGCCCGGATAGAGGTTTTGCCCTTCTCGTAATGGTGGTAAATGTTTTCTCCGATCACGATCCCGTCATCCACCAGAATACCAATTACGACGATCATTCCAAATAGAGAAAGGACATTGATCGTGATGATATTCACTCCAAAGATGAACATACCAAAAAAGGATACCGGTAAGCTCACTGCTACCCAAAACGCTATACTGGGTTTTAAAAACAGGGAAAGGAAAATAAGGACCAGAATGATTCCTATGGTTCCATTCTCAATAAGAAGTTCTGTTCTTTGGCTCAGAACTATCGACATATCACTAACCACATCCAGCTTGACATTTTCGCGTGTAGCATTAAACTTTTTGGTATAATTCCGAATGTTTTCAGCTATACCCAGAATGTCTTCGCTGTTTGTTGATCCTATCGAGAACTGAATACCTGTTTTACCATTCAGGAAAACCCTGTCTGGGGTTTCAGACCATTTATCACGGACGGTTGCCACATCCCGGAGGCGAATTACCTGGCCATTTGGGTTGGCCCGGACTACAACGAAGTCAAGCTCATCACCGTAGTAAGATTTATTGTTGGCCCGGATCAGGTACTCTTCCTCGTCGGTTTTTATATTTCCACCGGTGGCAAGGATGTTGGAATTTGCGACCGCGCGAGCCACTTCTGCAAAGGTGAGATTGAAAGCACGAAGATCATTTTCACGCACAGCTACTTCGATCTCCTCCTCTGGGAATCCTGATATAGTCAGTTGCGAAATTCCATCAATGCCCCGGACTTCGTCCTCTATCTTTCGTGCAAGGGTCTTTAAGGTCTTAAGAGATAAGTCGTCTCCAGACAAGATCATGTCAATGGATCGGGACCGCGCCAGGCGTTTTTCGATCACAGGAGGTTCCATGTCTATTGGAAAGGAGGGAACTCGGTCCACTGCATTTTTAACCTCAGCTAGCAGGATGTCAATATCTGCATCCTTTTCACGCTCGATGGAGATGATCCCCGAATTTTCTGAAGAGACAGAGATAACCCGGTCTATCCCAACTATGCCTCGGAGATTGTCTTCTATCTTCAAAATGATGCCTTCCTCAATTTCCTCCGGAGATGCACCCGGATAGGCCATACTCACCACAACCAATTTATCAGGCACCTGGGGAAATAGGGATGAGCGTGTTCGAGTCATCCCGATGATACCCAGAATGATAATAGCAAACATCAGAATGTTTACTGCGACAGGGTACTTTATGAAATAAGCGATCAGTTGCTTCATCTTGTTTTGATTTGGGGAAAGAGTAGGGTGGACTTAGCTTCACTCTTCCTTAATTTCTATCAGGAACTTTTAATTAGAGATTTTTACCCGCATTCCTGAATAGGCTCCCGGCGTAATCTTAGCTATTACCTGTGTTCCATTGGTCAAGCCTTTAACGATAGCTGTGTTATCGGTAAAGTGCACAGGGACAACCTCCGCAAGGCTCAGGGAACTGTCCCGTACCACATAGACCTTATTGTCGTCAACCAATAGCTTTCTGTCAATTTCAAATGCATCATCCACTTTCTCTGCCGGAATATTTGCTTCCATGAACATTCCTTCGCGTAGATCCTTTCCACGGACATGAATAAATGCCTGGATGGTTTGTGAAGCAGGATCAACTATTCTGTTTACTCGTACCACTTTCCCCGACCAACTTTTTGTCTTTTCAATATTGGATAGCTCAACTGTTTTACCTCTTTTTAATAGGTCTGAGTAAGCAGAATTGACAGACAATTGCAGTTCATAAAGGCCTGGGTCGATAAACTCCCCCAGCTTCATTCCCGGACTAACAAGTGTTCCTTTATTTACTAGAGCCTGTGTCAGGACACCTGAGAATGGCGCCCGAATTCGATATTTGGATAGCCGCTCCTCCAAATTTTTTATCTGATAATAACTGCTCAGCAATCCTTTGCCGGTTATGAAATATTTTTCCCGGTCAGAGGAGAATTCCGGTAAGGTTGGAATTGCTTTGCTTACATCTACGCTATCCAAATATGCCGACCATCTGGGGGCCACATCTGGATAATCCAAGCGCAGGTCTGGAAGCAAGGCAACTAGTTGGGTAATGAAGCTTCCTCGTTGGGCCCGGATATTTGCCTGGAACTCCTGGCTGTTGATGCGTAGTAGGGTGGAGCCCCCTTTATAATATTCGCCTGGCTTGAAGTTGCCAGCACTCCAGTCAAAAATTCCCTGAACCTCGGAGAACAAACTCAACCGGTTGTAGGCTGATAGTGAACCACTGGAACTAATGGAGATTGGCAGGCTTCTGTTTTCTACCTTATTGACAG
>JABDJM010000031.1 GCA_013002475.1 Saprospiraceae bacterium
CAGTATTACTATCCCCGGCATGTGCAAGTTTTGATTTGTTCGACAATTATATAGATCGGGGAAATCAATTTAAAGAAGAAGTAAAAAAACTGAATCAGGATTAAATGTCATTAGGAACGAAAATAAACGACAGCTTACAAGGAGACCGGGTTATCTGGGGCATCCTCGCTTTGCTATCCTTGTTTTCACTGCTTGCAGTTTACAGTGCGAGCGGCTCTATGGCATTTAAACTAAGAGGTGGGAATACCGAGTACTACCTTATGAAGCACATGTTTTTTGTCTGTGTTGGTTTAGGCCTGACCTACTTCTGTTACAAAAGAAAGTACACCAGCTTTGCTAAGGTTGCAGATGTCATTTATTGGTTAAGCATTCCAGTGCTGTTATACACGATTTTCTGGGGAGCTGAGATCAATGATGCGAGAAGATGGATTTCAGTCCCGGTTATTGGAATGACCTTTCAGCCATCTGATTTCGCAAAACTTGCTCTGATCATTTACATTGCTAAAGGGATTTCTCAAAAGCAGGAATACATAAAGGATTTTAACTCGGCATTTTTGCCTTTAATAGTTCCGGTATTACTTACCTGTCTGCTAATCGCACCTGCTGACCTTTCATCAAGCGTATTATTATTTACGGTTAGCCTTTTGATGATGTGGGTGGGCAGAGTAGATATTAAGTTTATCGGCTTACTGGTTCTATTAGGTTTATCCGTATTTGCTATACTAGTTATAGTAGGGATGGTTTTCCCGGAGATCGTCCGGGTGGAAACCTGGGTAAACCGATTACAAGAATTTTTCTCCGACAGTGAAGGTGGGTTCCAAATTCAACAGTCAAAAATTGCTATCGCAATGGGGGGACTGTTTGGAGAAGGCCCAGGCGCTTCGTTGCAAAGGAATTATTTGCCCGCACCTTATTCTGATTTTATCTACGCCATTATATGTGAGGAATACGGCTTACTGGGAGGATTTACCATTTTGTCCTTATACGTCGCGTTTTTCTATCGCTGTATTGTGATCGTCACAAAAAATCCTAAGGCATTTGGATCTATGCTGGTTATTGGTCTTGGATTGCTTTTGACGATACAGGCATTAGCAAATATTGCGGTTTCAGTTCATTTTGTTCCGGTCACAGGACTTACTCTTCCCATGGTTAGCATGGGGGGTACCTCGGTACTATTTACCAGTATCGCGATCGGGATCATTTTGAGTGTAAGCCGAACACACGAAAAGGTTACCTGAGCGTGAGCCAGGAAACAAAACATACATCCTCCCACAACGGTCGGAGGATCCTAATCAGTGGAGGCGGCTCGGGAGGTCATGTTTTTCCTGCCATTGCAATTGCCAATGAGTTGAAAAATCAAGACCCGGATTGCAAAATCCATTTTGTCGGAGCCACTGGTAAACTTGAAATGAAGAAAGTTCCTCAAGCAGGATTTTCGATCACTGGCCTGCCTATCCGGGGCATGCAGCGAAAGTGGACATTAAAGAATATTTCTGTTCCCTTCCGTTTGTTGATAAGTCTCTGGAAAGCCAGAAAATTGATCCGCGAATTCAAGCCGGATGTAGCAGTGGGAGTAGGAGGCTATGCTTCTTTCCCCATACTCAGGGCTGCTTCCAGGATGAAGGTTCCAACCATTGTCCAGGAGCAAAACAGCTATGCCGGAGTAGCCAACCGACTTTTGAAAAAAAGTGCCGATTGGTTTTTTGTGGCCTACGAAGAAACGCGAAAAGTTTTTCCGGAAGAGAAGATCATCAAAACCGGAAACCCTGTTCGCGTCGAATTGAAGGAAGAAAAAACTACTGTGCAAGATGCAAAAAAGCACTTTGGCCTCGATGCAAACAAACCTGCGGTTCTTCTTATGGGAGGAAGCCTTGGGGCCCGGAGCCTCAATAATGCAATGGTTGCCAATGCGGATGCAATAGCTTCAAATCCTGACATACAGTGGTTCTGGCAATCCGGAAGTTTGTATGAGAAGGAGATGGCAGAAAGCAGAACGGCGAGCCTGGACAATGTTAAGATGACGGCTTTTATTGACCGGATGGATCTGGCCTACAAAATGGCTGATCTGATTGTATGCAGGTCCGGAGCAATGACCATTGCTGAGATTTGTTTGCTTGGAAAACCAGCAATCCTGGTACCCTCGCCAAATGTTGCTGAGGATCATCAGACAATGAATGCAAATGCCTTGGTAGAAGAAGGGGCGGCTTTGTTAGTAAAGGATACAAACGCAAATGAAAAATTGATCCTTAAAGCGGTGGAAGTTTTGCAAGAGGATGCCCGGTTAATTGAATTGGGAAAAAATGCTCTTAGAATGAGCAAACCAAATGCAACAGCGGATATAGCATCATGCATTTTGAAAGTTGCCAAAGGCCAAAATCCCAAAGGGGATATTGAGGATGACAATTGAAAAAAACAAACCCGAAGATGTCAAGAAAGTCTATTTCATCGGAATAGGAGGAATTGGCATGAGTGCTTTGGCTAGATATTTTGCCGGAAAAGGCACAGGGGTTTTTGGTTATGATAAAACAGAAACACCGTTGACCAAAAAGTTGGTTAACGAAGGAATGGAAATCCATTATGTGGATGATCCGGAAAAAATTCCACTTGACATTGACCTGGTAGTCTATACTCCAGCGATCCCTTCAGATCATAAGGAGTTAAATTTTCTGAGAGAAAAAGACTTCCGATTGTATAAACGGTCCGAGATCCTGGGGTGGATAACTAATTCATACAGGAGCATCGCGGTGGCAGGTACTCATGGAAAGACAACCACCAGCACACTGATCGCTTATTTGTTGAGAGCGGGAGGAGTTGATTGCACGGCTTTCCTTGGCGGAATTGCTGTGGATTTTGAGGGAAATTTTGTGGCAGGAAAAAGCGATTGGATCGTTGCTGAAGCTGATGAATATGATAGAAGCTTTTTGCAGTTAACGCCGGAGATTGCTGTAGTACTAAGCATGGATGCCGACCATCTGGATATTTATGGTGAGGACAAGGAACTGAAAAAAACATTCTGCGACTTTGCTGACCAGACAAAACCGGAAGGCAGGGTAGTATTCAGAGAAGGTTTGCCACTAGAGGTTAAAAAAGAGATGTCAACGATGACCTATGGCCTGGAAAGGGGAGATGCAAAGGCAACTCACATCCGGGTGGATGAGGGCTATTTTGTTTTTGATTATTCCTCCAGCACTGAGGAGATCAATGGAATCAAAATGACCTTGTCCGGGAGGCATAATATCGAAAACGCTACAGCTGCGATAACGGTTGCATTAGAACTTGGAATAAAACCAGCGGAAATAAAAAAAGCTTTGGCCAGATTCAAAGGAATCAAGCGTCGATTTGAAATTGTTTTTAGGGATGAGCACTTGGTCTATATAGACGATTATGCCC
>JABDJM010000047.1 GCA_013002475.1 Saprospiraceae bacterium
CTGTACCGTGGGTCTACCCACTTAGAATGTGGTATGTATAAGGAAAGAAGCGGTAGGAACTACTTAGAAAAGGGGAATCAAAAAACCTGGAAAATGAGAATAGGAAGAGTAGTTAACTCCTTGAAAAAACCAGGCCAGAATTTTGATTTTACATTAAGCCGAAGATCTTTGCATATTTCAGCATTTCACCCTGGTTCGTGATCTTCAGTTTACCCATCAAAACCGCCATCATGGGATTTGCTTTTCCGGTGACTACTTCCATGAAAAAACTTGCTTCAGATTTTACCAGGCACTTGGGGTCTCCCTCAAAAGTTTCCGTAACGGTAATCGCTGCATTTTGAACTACCACAGAGAACTGTCCACCACCTTCACCATCAAGATCAAAATGGAATAAAGTCTCCAAATCGTGCAAAACTTCCTCCTTCACCTTTTCAGGGAGTGTATTTATGAATTCTTTAGCCGTCATATGAAGATTTTATTTTTTAGCCAATTTAGAACGAACAAAAATACCTCATTTCCTCTGGGTTCGTTGTGGATCTCATGAAACATACCCTCCCAGATCTTGAGCTCAACATCCCCCTTGATCTTATTCGCCAATTCTCTGGTTCCCCGTGGATCGATTATTTGATCCTGAGCACCATGCATCAATAAAATAGGAACGGCAGTTTGACCAGAAAAGTTTTCCAGGTATTCGGCGCCTTTCAGGATATCTATGCCCAGGGCATTAGAAATGCGTGTTTGGACTAAAGGATCCTTGTCATAATCTCTGCCTACCTGCTGATCGGTACATAGGAGTGCCGAATCCAGATTAGTTTCCTGAGTCATCTTCGGGATTAGGTTCCTTAACAGCTTTCCGATTTTCACTTTTATTGCTGGAGCCGGGTCAGCGAGATGGATCCAGGAACCGGTAGCGATGATACCTTCAAAAGCTGTTTCTCTGCGAAAAAATGAGTTCAAAAGTATATTCCCTCCCATACTATGACCATATCCAACCACAGGAACCTGGGGCACTTGCTTATGAATTTTATCCCGGACCAACTCAATTCCGTCCATTAGTTGATCTAATGAATCTGCATGGCCGGCCTTTCCAGTTGTTTTCCCATGACCAGGATGATCATAAGCAAAAAGGTTGATCCCATTTTGGTTGCAAAATTCCCCAAAATGTTGGTATCGTCCACTGTGTTCACCAAAGCCGTGGGACAGCAAGATATTCACCCTAGGCTCTTCGCAGGTCCATTCCCTGAAAAACAGTTTTACGGTTGGTGTCAGACTTATTTGAGATTCTTTTCCCATACTATTAACCGCCTACTCGGTTTCCCTTTTTGTAATGTACTAGTTTGGCTTGATCATATTGCGGTCTAATGATATTATCAAGGAAGTCTTTCGCATCCCCTTCCTCCTCAAACTTCCCTAATAGATAACTGTAACTTCCATCCCGGTTTTGGTCTATGATAATATTTCCATGGCGGTAAAAGATTTTATGGCTACCAGGAAGCTCGGTAGTGGCGGTATAAAACTCGATCATAAATCCTGAATATTCCCGACCTAATGATTTTGGCCTCCTAAAGGGCCTGCCTGGGTCAACCTCAACCTCCTTAACTATTTTACTTGTGGAAGTGGATACTTCTTTTTTTTGAACGACAGATTCAGGTTCCATATCTATTATTGGTTCAGGGTCTTCCCTTGACTCCTTTTCAATGATTGTTTCTACTACAGTTTCGACAGGTTCTTCAATAATGTCTTCCGCCATCTGTACAGGTTCCTCAACTACAGGCTCATCGACAAAAACTGGCTCCTCTTTGACAATTTCTTCTTCCAATTTCTCAACGATGGTTTCCTCCACTTTTTGCTGAATGTCTTCGGATTCAGCGTTTACAATTGGCTCTACAGATTGAATCGAAACCGAATCTTGCTCACCCAAACTTTTTTTGATATCATCAGGCAATTCCTCCCCTGGGTTTATCCGAACCACCTCATCCTGGCTCATAATTTCTGCCAATAGTTGATCTACTTTTTCAATTTCAAGTATTTCTTTCAGGCTTTTATTTTCGAAGGGATCAACGGCCATCCTACCGACTACCTTAAGTTCTGTTCGACGATTCTTGGCGTGCTGATCCTCCGTACACTCTTCTCCATTCGAGCACTTATTGGTAAGTGTGGTTTCTCCATACCCAGCTCCATTTATTCGGAACCTTTCAATGTCGCTATTCGATGTAATGTAATTTGCAGCTGCTTCTGCCCTTCTCTGAGACAACTGGAGATTGTATTCGTCAGCTCCGCGACTATCCGTATGTGAGCCCAACTCAACCACCAAGGAAGGATTAGTTTTCAAAAGGTTGATCAGTTTATCCAGCTCAAATTTGGCCGCAGGATTAAGACCATACTTATTGTACTCGTAATAAATGTTCTCAAGGACTATACCCTTGTTCATGTAGATTCTGTCAAGTTCAACATTTGCCAGCAAGGTACCCATGCTGTTGCCCTCGCTTAAAACATCACTGGGTTTCACCTCACCTACGCCCTCGAAGCATAGAATGCAACCCTGAACATTTACATATGCCTCCATTCTCTTATTGAAAAATCCTTTTTTCCGAATAAGCAACGTATAATGGTTTCCATCCTCAAAATGGACATTGAAAGTATGTTCCGGATGATGGGGGATATTAATGATTTGTGTATCCTGGGTATTGTTGTAAACCTCAATGCGGACATCCGAAATGGCGTCTACAGATACCTCTACATCTTTCTTTTTCTTCTTCTCTGCCAGAGTAACCTCAAAAATGTAACCGGGTTTTCTGTCCATCTTAAATCGCAAAAAGATCTTTTCTCCATCTTTTTTCCCAACAGTACTTACCACCTGTTCCTGAGGTTCAAAGAGGTTTTTTGCGACAACAATCAGGAATTCTCTTTCACTAGGTAACTGAGCTCGAAATACTCCCTCCTTATTGGTTAAAAGTGTCCCCAATTCCTGGCCGGATTGTTTGTCAATCATGGTAATTGTGGCCAGATTCAGGTATCCTCGGTTACCCTCTTCGAAAACATAGCCTTCGACTTCTACACCCTGAGAAAACCCTTTTGTCAGGTAAATGAAAAGAAAAAGGAAAAAGAAAAATCGACTTTGCATGTTTCAGCGTGTTTCGTGTCTAATGTCTTTGTGATATAGTCTCAAATTTATTACTTGCAGCCGGGCTTTCCAAAGGAGGAAACCTAAGGATATATAACCAGGAATCTTAAATAGTCTGTTTTTATGCGAATAATCTTCATGGGCACACCTGACTTCGCAGTCCCCTCTCTCCAGATTCTGATCGAAAATGGCTTTGAGGTGGTTTGTGTTATTACCTCAGTGGACAAACTTGGGGGCAGAGGCAGGAAAACTCTGCTTCAATCTCCGGTGAAAAAATATGCTCAGGAAAAAGGAATTTCTATCCTCCAGCCGAAGAATTTAAAAGCTTCCTCCTTCATTGAAGAACTTAGCTCTTTTAAAGCTGACTTACAGGTGGTGGTAGCCTTTAGAATGCTTCCGGAAGTAGTTTGGAATATGCCTTCGATCGGGACGATCAACCTGCATGGATCCTTGCTTCCGGCCTTCCGGGGTGCTGCACCCATAAACTGGGCTATTATCAACGGGAACAGCCAAACAGGAGTTACTACTTTCTTTATCCGCCACGAAATTGATACTGGTGATATGATCCTTCAAAAATCGCTTCCCATTTCTGAAAATGAAACTGCCGGAGAGCTCCATGATCGGATGATGGTTCTGGGGGCCGAGGCAGTACTGGAAACCGTAAAAAAGATCCGCGAGGATGACTACATACTTAAGAAGCAGGACGAATCCCTGGTTTCTAAGGCACCAAA
>JABDJM010000054.1 GCA_013002475.1 Saprospiraceae bacterium
TTTCTTGACCGTCAGAGTATTTTTTAGCCCCGAAGTAATTTCGTACCGACTGTTCAGACATTCCTAATTCTTCCGCTATTTTTTGAACTGAACCTGTAGGTAGTTGGTGCTTGATACTTCGAAGCTCACTGAACGAGATGTGCATAAGCATTTATATTTAATCGGTTAGATAATAGTAGTGTTTGCAATAATATGTGTTGTTAATTTAACTCAAACCACAAATAAAACCAAGTTAAAACCTTGATTTATTCCTTTCTATTTTGATAACAGAGCAGTTGTCAAAATTATTACTGCCTGATGATCAAAGATTTGAGTAATAACAGTTAAGGCCCAGGTTTCGTTGACTCTCATGACCAAATAAATTATCTTACAAAAACCTCCTTTCCCCCTGGATTTCTTGAACAAACACTATCTAATAATGCCATTTCCAGGGAAATGGGTGCTCATCTTGGTGTGGCCCATTCTGTATTCTAGCCTTTTACTCTGCCAGTCTTTGGATGGTCTTAGTACATATTTACCAGTAAAGGCACATCCTGGTCAAATTACTTTCTCTGCTCCTCCTCTGTCTCAATTATTAGAAGAAGAT
The DNA here is from genome assembly GCA_013002475.1 of Saprospiraceae bacterium. GTDB lineage: Bacteria > Bacteroidota > Bacteroidia > Chitinophagales > Saprospiraceae > JABDJM01. Next base: position 587 of record JABDJM010000054.1, read on the forward strand.
GCAAGATTGGGCTGGGAGGCCCGATTTGCCAGACCCATTGAATATGATTTCACCACCTTCCGTGATTTTGTGTGGCATGATCAGGATCAGAAATCCTCGATTGGGGAAATGTCCATATCGGTTCCAGGGGCAACAGGTTTATTTTTCGCCCTTGAACTTGAGAACACGGAATATCCCATGGAAATCAATCTGGAGGACCAGCAAGGAGTTGTACTCGACAGGACGACACTATCCCATGAAAACAAGAATTGCCTATTGGAAGCAAATGGGAATCAAAATGTTCGTTTGGTAATAAAGACCGTACGAGGTGCTCCCAGGAATGAGATCAGGTTAAAAAAAGTTTTTTACGCCTATCGCTCGTTGCTTTCAGATGAATCCGATTCTTCCGTTTTGGAATGCCATGAAAATGTGGCCTGCCAAACAGATGAAAAAATTCTTCAGTGGAGTAGGGGGACAACAAGGATTCTCAGATACTTTGAAGAAGGGCTAGCCTGGTGTTCAGGAAGCCTTCTAAATAGTACAGGAACGAAGAAGCGTCCCTTCATACTGACAGCTTTTCATTGCATTGATGGTCAAAAACCAAACTTCGATTTCTGGAGATTCGATTTCAACTATCGAAGCCTGGATTGTGAGGGAAAATATCTGAATAGAGACCGAAATTCTCTGATGGGAGCAGTTCTTCGATCATCCAATGAAGCCTCAGATTTTTTGCTACTTGAATTGGACCGGGAAATTCCGGATTCATACCTTCCATATTATCTAGGTTGGAATGCTATTCAACAAACCTTCTCTACAACTTACTCCTTTCATCATCCCAAAGGAAAACCCCAAATGCTCAGTATAGATTTCGATAAGGTTTTTCCATATCAAAAATCCATCAATTGGGATAACGATGTGAAAACACCTGCTGGAAACCACCTTCTTGTTTTTTTTGACCAGGGAACGCAGGAGACTGGCAGTTCCGGTGGGCCCTTGTTGAATGAAAATGGAGAACTGATCGGACAGCTTCATGGTGGGCTTCCTCGTTGCAAGAAAGCTAAAGCATATTTTGGATGGTTTGCCCGGTCTTTAGCTTCCGGGAAGGATTGTACTGAGCGTTTGGATTGCTGGTTGGCCCCAGGTATTGAAGGATTGCGTCAACTGCCAGGATACGATCCAAATTCAGGATCAGATTCTATCACCGGAAAAATCATTGACCCCTTTGATAAGGGGATAACTTCCGTTCCAATTGCTTTGAAAGACTCAGAAGGTAACTTGACCCAGATAATACAGACTAGAGAGGATGGAAGTTTCACCTTTAATAGCTTAGACAAAGGGTCTTATTCCGTTCAGCCGCTTTTTGATTTAGGGGATGAAAAAAATGGTGTACAGATCGAATGGGTTGACGGAAACAAAAAAGCCAGTTTGATACCAATACTTCAAAGTGAAAGGAAATATCAGCGAGCAAAATCTATTGTTCCATTTAAAGTTATTACCGGGAAAGATATGGGCGACAACCAACCTTTGAAATTCGTAGCAATTACCCAATAGATTTCCGGCTAGAAAATAAAAAGGCCCTCTCGAATCCAAGAGGGCCTTTTTATGATAATTAACCCAGTTATATTTTTACAAGCTTGAGGTGCCTGGTTACCCGGCCATCAATATTCAATCCGATGAAGTAGACACCAGGTGAAAGTTGATCTCCTAGTTGTAGATTTCCATTTTGATTTTCCAACTGTCTTGATAAAAGGATTTTCCCCTGACTATTGGCAATCGATACTTTAGCTCGTGTTGCATTTCCAATTTCATACTCAACTGTGAAATTGTCGGTAAATGGATTAGGATATGCTTGAATCCTTGACTCAGACTGGGGATCAAAAATATTGGAAAGCATCACCGTAATGTCCTGTTCAAATGTCTCCGTACCACAATCGTTTGCAGCACTTAAAGTTACTGTGTAAGTGCCTCCTTCCGTGTATTCATGAGTTGGGTTCAGCTCGAAGGAATTGCTTCCATCACCAAAATCGTAAACATAGCTTGTGGCATTACTAATATTTGCAGAAAAAGAGACGGTCGTATTATCAGTCCCAAAGGAGAAGGAAACCTCTGGTGGACCCTCAACAGTTATCAAACTATTTTGCGTGATCGTATATACCGCCCCGCTTTGTACTGAAGCTTCCAAGGAAGCCGAATAGATCCCAGGATTGTCATAAACAACCGTGGGATTCGCTTCCATAGTTTGGGAAGGTGTTCCTCCTGGGAAATTCCAAAGTCTGGTAATAGTACTATCAGAGGGATCGGAATAAGTCACCGATAAAGGAGCGCATCCCTCCAGCGCGGAGGAAGTAAACTCTGGATAGACACCTGAGTTTGAGGCATCCTTAACACTGAAACCATCTATAGCTGCTTCTACAAGGTGCCCGGAATCAGCAAGATCTGAGGTTATAAATTGGATCTGTACTGTTTCATTCGGCACAACAAAATCTTCAATCTGAAAAGAAAAGCTGGTCCATTGTGCATTGGTCTCTATCAATGCTACCTGAGTGGAAACGAGACCATTTGAGATCATGATCTGCAAATTATCATTAGGATTGTTGTTGCCGCCTGCATTAAAAAACCAGTATGAGAACTCTATTATAGGAAGATCATAATCTGTCAGATCCATTAGAGGAGATGTAAGAGTAACCCAACCATCATCTACATCATCATTACCAGCACCTCCACCTCCATTTCCGGTAACATAGCATTGATCTCCTATGTCCCCCACTATGTCAAAATCAGGATTGGAGGCTTCCCCTTGGTATGTGGTACCTAGAGGCTCGCCAATCTCCCAAGTCCCTGAGGCTGCTGTCCCGTTAGAATCCCAGCCCAGGTCAAGTACGAAGTCATCTTCGTAACCAGGCTCAAGAATGAAGCTTGCTGAAGAACCAGGAGAAAGGTTGATTTGCTGGGCCAATAAATTATAGCCCCAGGCCCCAACATATACCTCGTAGATTCCATCGCTCAATCCGGGGATCTCAAAGATCCCATCTCCATTGGAAGTCGCAAAAATGGACCCGGTAGCTGTAACCACCCGGACCTGCGCATTTTCAATAGGCTCCCCATTTCCGGAGCGGATCACAGAACCACCGATAGAGCTAAGAGGAGTTAGTTGTACATCTTGAATAACCTCAACTCCATTATCCAGGTCAACGGTAACCACTTTTGATTCATATCCTAAAGCAGAATAGGTGACAGAGTAAGTTCCGGCTGTTGCCAGTCCTGTTTGATAATCTCCTGCAAAATCAGAGTCTGATAAATTCGCCTGGTCAGCATCTATATTGACCGCCGCCCCTTGAATCGGATCTCCCGTAGATTCATCAGTGATCTTTCCTTCCAGCCAGCAAGCCCGAACATAAGTTGGGGACAAAACGTAAAGTCCATTCCCAATATCTGAACATAGAATGGTTCCGCTGGGCAGGAAGGGGTAAGCCCCCCATACACCATCGAAGCCTGTACTAGCAGGAATAAATGTGTCAAAGTTTCCAACCTCAATCAGGTTATCTGGTTTACTTCCATCGACAATGATGCAGCCATCTGTATAATAGCTGATGATCAGCCAATCATTCCAGACGTGCACATTATGAGGAATTACACCATCACCAAGAGTTTCTATTGGTTTGAATTGATCAAGTTCAACTATGTTTTGGGGATCAGAAATATCATATGCACCAACAGGCGCATTAGCTCTTTCATCCGTTGTAAATGCCACTGTGTGTGCATCGTTGATCCAAACGTTATGGGTAAACTCACTTTCAGTCGTTTGACTGTTTATGAACGTTACGTTGTTTTTGTCACTGACATCATAGATCGAAAATTCTCCTGCGTAAATATCAGATGTGTATAGCCGATTGTCTACGGTATAACTATCGTGTGCATAAATCGGAGGCGTTTTTCCAGCATAGGCCATCTGCCCAGGGGTTGTGTCCACGTCAAAGATCAAAGTACCTCCACCGTTCAAATTACATCCGGTCAAATAGGCATAGCCAAATTCATCGATGTGGATATTATGGCAATCGGTAATTGTCCCTTCGCCTGGCACATCTGGACTTAGGTAATACCAGTCATTTGCGGTTAGTGGGGTTGGAAGATTACCAAGATTTATCACCAGGATACCATCACTGGTCTCATTTGTTACGAAAGCATAACTTCCCCAGGTCTTAATATCTCTCCATGTTGAGGAGGGGCCGGTTGGGGTCCCAAGATCAACTGGGTTGTCCGGATCGGTTACATCAACCACATTCACACCGTTTCGCATGCCAACCAGGGCATATTCCCCGTTCCCATCAGCATATCCCCAGATATCGTTGAGGCTTTCATTATAGTTGACGCTGGATCGAAAAGTGACATTAAGTTGTCCTGACATATTGGTTGAGAGTCCTGTTAGGAACAGAATGAAGAGAATTCTACTCATGAGAAAAGGAAATTGATGTGGATTCTTGTAAAAATAGTTTTGCAAAAATACGGGTTTATTTACACCTAGGCCATAATTGGGACTATGGCCAGTGTCAATCTACTGACACACAGTAATTTATCTTCTTGGTTATGTATATGGATCTGCCAAACCTGGATAGAACGCCCGATTTTAATGGGTTTGGCCCGGCCTCGGACGTAACCCTCCCTTGCTGATCGAAGGTGGTTAGCATTTATTTCTACGCCTACGACGCTGTTTTGTGTCATATTTTCAAGGCAAAGTACCCCTCCAATGGAGCCTAAAGTCTCTGCTAAAGCCACCGAGGCGCCTCCATGCAAAAGGCCCAAGGGTTGCTTGGTTCTTTCATCCACAGGCATCCTGGCTTCCAGCCAATCATCTCCAAATCCTGTAAACTCAATACCAAGGGTCTTTGAAAGGGTGTTCTCGAGCATGCCATTGATCCCCTCCAAGGTAAAATCTGTTTTCCAAATCATAGTTGACCCTTATTCCAAAATATTTTTTTTCCCTCTGAGATAGAAAGGACCTGATCCTCAAATTGTTCATTAATAAATGGCGCTTGTGGCCCTGAAGTTTTGATCATGGCAGAAATGCCGCCCGGTTTTTTACCAACAAGCGCATTTCCTGAGCCCTCTGGCCCCGCCATTAAAATTTCGAGCCTGTCTTTTTCTTTGGATGTTGACCAGGTGCCTCCATTCTTGAGCCAATCCACAAATGAAAGGGCCAATTTCTTGTTCCCACATCTCCGCCATTGATTTTGCTTTCGCATCCAGGTCATTTGCCTTTTTGCATAACGCCGGCTATTCTGTTTGATCAGAGTGACGGCCTCCTCTACACTTAGCTTCCCATCAAGATGGCTGAAAAGCTCCTGATACCCTACGGTTGCCAATGCCTGCTGTCCCCGCTGAGGAAGGAGTCCCCGTGCCTCTTCCAGTAAGCCAACTTCCATCATGTTATCTACCCGTTGGTTGATCCTCTCATACAGCATGTCCCGAGGCCAGTAAAGACTTAGATAGTAGGTTTGAAAATTTCTCTTTTTTCGCTTGCCGGATAGGAAAGTTGAAATGGGTTGTTCATGTGCTTGAAAAAAGCTCAATGCCCGAATTAGTCTCGCCGGATTTTGGGGATCTACTTTCTCCAAATAATCAGGATCCTTGGCAGCCAGTTCATCCTGGAGGAATTTGATCCCCTTGGATTCAAACTGTTCTTGCCAGGCATTTTTAATGGCAGGATCAACCTTGGGTAGATCATCCAGCCCTTCACAAATCGTTTGGATAAAAAAGCCGGAACCTCCAACCAAAACTGCCCATTCATTTTTCTCAAAGATCTCTTCCAATTTTTTCAGAGCATCCCTTTCAAAATCTGCAACGGTGTAATCCTGAAGAATGCTAAGATGCCCAACAAGATGATGGGGGATAGAGGTCAATTCTTCAGAAGTAGGTTTTGCAGTACCTATGTTCATTTCCCGATAAAATTGCCTGCTGTCAGCAGAAATGATCTCGGTTTCGAAGAGACTGGCAATTTCGATCGCTAAACTCGTTTTTCCACTGGCCGTCGGGCCGCCCACTACGATCAATTTTTTTTCTTTTCCCACAATGGCAAATTAGTAAATATCCCTTTCTGGGAATGATATATTTGCGCAGGATAGGTTTAAGATGTTGTATCAAATAGTAAAACCATTAGCGAGATGGATCCTGGGATTGAATTTCAGGAGGATCTACCTATCGAATTCCGAAAATATCCCCAGGAAAGGTCCGGTAATTTTGGCGGTGAATCATCCAACTGCGTTTATTGAACCCTGCGTTTTGGCTTCCTTCCAGAACCGGCCCCTGAATTTCCTTGTCAGGGGTGACTTCTTTCGCAAAAAAATCTTCTCTTATCTACTCGGTGTTTTACACATGATCCCGATTTACAGAATGAAGGATGGGGGCTATTCCAAGATCAAAAAAAACTTCAGCAGCTTTGAGCGTTGCTTTGATGCTCTGGAAGACGGAAAGGCAATCATGATTTTGGCTGAAGGATTTTGTATTCATGAAAAAAGATTACGTCCGATCAGAAAAGGAACCTCCAGGCTCGCGTTTGGAACATTGGCAAAGTATCCAATAGAAGATCTAAGGATCATACCTGTGGGAGTCAATTTTACTGATTCGGATTCTTACCGTTCAGATTTGATGATCGATTTTGGAGATGCAATACATTTGAACGATTACAAGGACCTTCTTTCCAGGGATGAGCCGGAGGCGGTTCGAACCCTGACTGAAGACATCCAAAAGGCCTTGAGAAACCAGGTAATTCATATAGAGGATCCTGAAGATGATGAACTCGTTGAGGAGGCTTTGTCAATTTACAGGTTGGACAAATGTCCCGTCACGGAAGACAAATTATCTAGAGATAATTATCGGTTGCAGGATGAGATGCATATTGCAAACAGGATTAACACTTTCTCAGCAGGACAAAAAAAGGAACTCGCAGGTTTGGTCCAAAGCTTCAAAGAAAGTCATCGAGAAAAAGGACTGGGGCCTTGGGTCACCGCAAAGGGAGTACCAAAACGGATCACGATTTGGCTTCTCTTATTTCTTGGGTTTCCTTTTGCTTTGGTGGGAGGGATTTTATTAGCGATCCCTTTAATCCCAATGCAAATACTCGGAAACTTACCTGGTATTTCTATAGAGTTTCGACATTCCATAAAAGTTTCCATAGGCGCTTATATTGCGGGAATAGGGCAGGTATTTCTTTTGGTTTTAGCTATTCATTATTCCTCTTTGCTCCTGGCATCATTTATTATTTTAGCACCCCTTCTTGTTAGGGTCGCCATTCGCTACCTGGATCTAATTCAGGTTTTACGGAAGACAAAAGGTTTTAACCGAGTCCGGGAAAATGGCCTGGCTGACCTTCAGAAGCAAAAGGAACTAATAATCGAAAAACTGTTCAGAAAGAATCTCGGATGATCTACTACATTTTCAAATATCCTCTGAATCTTGCATTGAGGGTTTTCTTTCGTCGAATTTTTATCTCCCATAAAGAAAGAATTCCGAGAGGTGTACCCGTAGTATTGGCAGTAAATCATCCGACTGCATTTATAGATCCAATTTTGATCGCGGTAACAATGTGGCCTACCTTACATTTCATGTTGCGTGGAGATCTATTTGGCAGTCGGGTTGCCCGGTTCTTTTTTGACCAGATCAAGACCATACCAATCTTCAGGGCCCGGGATGGTTTTGCCAGTCTCCGAAATAATCAGGAGATCATGAAGTATGTGAATCAAAAAATAAACAGAGGATCGAAAATTCTCATACTTGCTGAAGGACAAGCAACGCATGAAAAAAAAATGAGGCCCATTCAAAAGGGAGCTGCCAGGATGTTGTTTGGTGCTTACGACACTTATGGTAGGAAAGATATGGTTGTGGTCCCGGTTGGAATCAACTATACGAATAGCGACGAGTTTCGATCAGAAGTCATGGTTGATTTTGGGCACCCAATTCCTCTCAGGGAATATCTTCCCCTTTATCAGGAAAATCCAAGGAAGGCCATTAACAAAATGACTGCGGAAATTAGTGATGGAATGCGCCAAAGGATCATTCACGTTGAGAAGGGTGAACGGGAATCGG
>JABDJM010000064.1 GCA_013002475.1 Saprospiraceae bacterium
GAGTTGTAGAGGACTCCCAGTGCAGTATAAAACCCGTTTTTAAAAGAATAATCCAGGCTAAGGGTTGAAGCAAATACATGTTCAACGCTATCCACCGTTGAAAGAAACACAGATGACTCTCCCTTGAAGCCAACATCCTTAATTCCTCCGGCCCAACCCAAACCCAAGACAACATCTCGATGGCTCCATCCCGTAAGGATCTGAAAATCGTAGTTCCACTTGTTCAAATTTGTAAGGATCCCGGCAACCACTTCATCAGGGTCATCAAAGGCCTTTACGACCACCTCAATGCTGCTGGCAAAACCGGTGTAATACTTAACCCGCAACGCATCAGATCCTGGCCTTTCTTCATAATCAAAATCAGTAAAGCTGAAAGCATTGAAAATATCATGGGGATTCCAAACGGTGTTTATTCCCCAGTTGATCCTCTGTCTTCCTAACCTGATCTCCCAATCTCCTTTTACATACTCCCCATAAAGCCTATCCAAAATACTATGGAGGATTACCTTATCTCCCTCATTGATCAATTGCAAATTCAGAACATCATTCCCACCCTCTTTCAGAGATGATTTAAAATCAGGGAACAATTGGGTAAGCTCACCGAAGAAGAACCTGTTTCTTAATTCAGCCCTTAGTGTAAATTCGTTTGAGGGGTACCAGCGGAAGTTCAGCCTGTTGTGCAGAAAGTTATCGGTAAAAATTTCAGGGTCGATACCCGGTGCCTGGGTCCTGAACATTCCCTGCATGGATTTGAGGTAGCCGTGTAGGGCCCAATTCTTTGGGGCTTCCTCCTGAGCAGAGGTCGACAATGAAAACAAGAAAAATAATAAGCTAAGACTAGCGCCTCTCATCGCTGGCAATTTTACCATCGATCAGGGTCACTACCCTTCTGGCACGATCGATCACCCTTTGGTCGTGAGTTGAAAATACAAAGGTGATCTTCTCCTTTTGATTGAGCTCGGCCATCATATCCAGCAATCCAGAAGTACTTACAGAATCCAGGTTGGCTGTGGGTTCATCCGCCAGGATGAAGGTCGGCTTGGAGGCCAGCGCCCTGGCAACGGCTACCCTTTGCTGCTGTCCACCGGACAACTCCGAAGGTCGCTTGTTTATTTTTTCCGACAGACCTACCTCAACCAACAGCTCTTTTGCCCGGGCATATCGTTCAGCTTTTGGCCGCTTCTGAAGCATCATGATGAACTCGACATTCTCCATGGCCGTAAGGACCGGGATCAAATTGAAAGACTGGAATACAAAGCCGATGTGCTCTTTTCGAAAATCAATAAGCTTGTTGTCAGAAAGGTTATTGATATTCTCATTACCAATTAGAACCTCCCCCTTAGACGGTCGATCCAAACCACCAATAATATTCAACAAGGTGGTTTTTCCCGATCCGGAAGGGCCAACAATAGCCGTGAATTCTCCTTCCTGGATCTCAAGGTCCACACCACGAAGAGCATACACCGGAATTTTCTCCAGATTATAAGTTTTCTCGACACCCTTTACAGAAATTACAGACATAATTTTCGTTTAGATCTTTCTAATGGCTTCCATTGGTCTCAAACGGATGGCTTTTATGGCCGGATAAATGGATGCCAGCAAGGCGGTGATCAAAACAGCACCCATGACTTTTATATAAATGTCGGTACTGAGCTCCGGGAAGATCTTTGTGTTCATTCCAAACTTTTCAATTCCTTCGGCAAAGGCCCCCAGATCAATACCTACAGATCCAAAATACTGGATCGTCAGCCAACCAAGCAAAAGCCCGATCGGAGCACCGATCAAGCCCAGCATGATCGTTTCAATTACGACCATTCCAAATACCCGAAGCTTATTCATTCCCACCGCCATCAACATCCCCAGCTCTCGAGTCCTTTCAAGGACAGCCATTAACATAGTATTGATGATCCCAAAGATCAGGGCCAACATAAAGATGGTTCCAATAATGCTCAGGCTTATTCCTATTTGCTGCTCATAGAGTCTTACATCCGGACTAAGGTCCCGGTAATCCTCTACCAACAGATCAGGCCAGCGTTCTTGAATAGAGGATTTGATAGTTGCGAGTGACTCCACATCATCAATGACCATGGCCATCTCATGGGTACTTTCTCCATTATCTAAAAGGCGATTGAGGTCAACCCGATTCACAAGGACCGAACCGAGATCGGCGATAGTATTTCCTGTTTTAAAAATTCCTGCCACTCTGAATGACCCTGCCGTAATGTCTCCATTAAAGTCCTGGAATTGTAGGACAATCTTTTTGCGAAGCTTTAGCTGTAGCTTTTCGGCGATCTCTTCGCTTATCAGGATCTGGTTCTTTTTTCCATCCACCAGAAATTTTCCTTCAATGATCTTTTCTTCCAGCCGGGTCAACCTGTTATCTTCCTGCGGATTAATTCCACGGATAGTTATGCCACGGGCACCTCTTGCGGAGCGGATCATCCCATTGCACATGGTCCTCCTGCTAACAGCCGTTATCCCTTTCATAGTGTTAAGGACTTGAAAAATGGAATCTGCCGCCGGCATAGTGTATTGG
>JABDJM010000204.1 GCA_013002475.1 Saprospiraceae bacterium
CCTTTGGGAGATCCCCTAAGGTATATAGGTCAACTAATTTGTTTTGCCTGGACTTAAATCTTGAAAAGTTCCGTCCAAGAGCTTTCAATTGATCCACAAAATAGCTTTGATCCATTTCAAGGATCAAATTCATCTGCGAAGCAAGAGTTTCCAGGCCACAAGTTTGCTTTCCATTATTTAGTGCCCTCAACCAAATTTCTTCGTCCATTGCTCTTGGCCTTTCTGATGGAAGAACTGCCTGGGTGATCAGAGAAATAAGAATGAATGGATGGACTTTATCATAGAGAATTAACTGGAGACCCGTCGCCTCAAAAAAGATCCTTTCTAACCTTGAAAATTTCTTTGGCCTAAGCACTTCACTTAATCGGTAATCCGGATCCGTTTGTAAAGTCTGTAAAGGGTTTTTTCCACTGTTTTCTCCAAGATCATATTCCGTAGCCACAGTTTCACATTGGTCCAGGAATTCAAAAGCAGGTTCAAGCCATCGAAAGACCTTCTCCGATTTTATATGAACGGTTCCAAACAGGTAGTGAGTTCCGGGGAGATCTTCCCGTGATATTTCCCAGAGCCAGGTCTTCTTTGAGGCTTTCATAGAAAAGAAAAATGCCGCTCCCTTTCGGATGGCGGCATTTGGATTTTTACTGTTAATTGCCCTCTATTCATAATCGTAAGGGAGAACCATAGAATTCTTGACTGTTGACAAGGTCATCAAGGTTTTCAGCCTTTCTATTTCGTCAATTTGAGATAGAGTTTTGAATAAAAGCTTTTCGTAGGTAGGAATGTCTTTGCAGATCACTTTGATCAGGAAATCTGCCTCACCGGTGATGATATAGCATTCCGTGATCTCTTTGATGCTCTTGATCTTGGATAGAAATTCATTCAGAGCATTTTCTTTTTGCCAGGCCAAGGAAACCAGCACAAAGGTTTTTACACTAAGACCTATAGCATTAGGATTGATCTGGGCATGATAGGATTCGATCACACCTGACTGTTCGAGTTTTTTTACCCTTTCAAGCGTGGGTGCAGGGGACAATCCTATCTTCTTCGAGAGATCCAGGTTTGTGATCTTGCTGTTTTCCTGGAGTATCTTGATGATTTTCAGGTCAATCTTGTCAATTTTACTTTCTGACATGGGCTCAGATTATATGGTTTTTTTTTCGTTAGTTTTTTGCCAATGCAAATAATTGGGCAATTATAAGGCAAAAAATAGATTTTGATTCTATTATCCTCCGAAAAAAAATTGTTTTGGCCAATAAAATTTTGGCTGTAACCGATAACCTCCTAACTGGAAGAGGGTTAAGGAAAAATACCCAAAGTCAGATAATCGCTACTGATCTTTTGCAAAGCAGAAACGAAGGCTGCTGTCCGCAGATCAGTGATCTGCTTTTTGCGTTTCATTGTGCCCCGTATCTCATGGTAAGCAGTGATCATTGTTTCTTCTAACCCTGAGCGGACCAGATCAACCTCATCTGCTCCCCTGGTGATCATTTTCCTTTCCTTGGTCCCTATGGTTTTACCGGTCAGCTTTTCAACTGTGCCGACCAGGTTATTATAAGTGTTTTGGTCGAACCTTTTTTCCATTCTGCCAAATCGCATATGGGAAAGGTTTTTCAACCATTCAAAGTAAGACACAGTAACCCCTCCTGCATTGATATACATATCAGGTACTACCATAACTCCCATTTCTGAAAGAATTTCCTGGGCGCCAGCAGTAACCGGTCCGTTGGCAGCCTCTGCAATGATCTTTGCTTTTATTTTACTCGCATTATCAGTCCTAATCTGATTTTCCAATGCTGCAGGGATCAAAATATCGCATTTGACCTCGAGGATCTTTTTCCTCTGGAGCATATTTTTTGCTCCTGGGAAATCCAAAAGGGAACCCGTAGCTTTTCGATGTCTAAACAACTTATCAATATCTATCCCATCTTTGTTATAGACGGATCCCTCGTACTCAGCCACTGCGACAATAATAGCTCCACCTTCGTTCTGGCAGATCCGACCTGCGTGGTATCCCACATTTCCCAGACCCTGGATGGCAATAGTTTTACCAGACATACCAGTTTCTAATCCAAGCGCCTTCATATCCTCCTTGATCGAGCAGACTTCATTTAGGGCATAATATACTCCTCGGCCGGTGGCTTCAGATCTTCCAATAATGCCACTCTGGTTTACAGGTTTTCCTGTAACACAGGCTGCTGCATCGATTTCTCCACCTTTAAAAGTGGTATATGTATCTAAAATCCAGGCCATTTCTCGAGCACCTGTTCCATAATCCGGCGCAGGAACATCAATACCAGGACCAATAAAATTTTTCCTGATCAACTCAGTGGTATACCGTCGAGTGATCTTTTGCAACTGAAGCGGTGTACAACTGCGGGGACTGATCTTAACACCTCCCTTAGCACCACCAAAAGGAACATCTACCAAGGCACACTTATAGGTCATCAGCGAGGCTAGGGCCATCACTTCTTCCTGATTCACTTTGTGGCTATATCGAATCCCTCCTTTCGTCGGGAGCCGGTGGTGGGAATGCTGAACCCTGTAGGCTTCGATTACTTTATAGTCTTTCCCCATTTTAACGGGAAAGCGCATTTGATAAACGGAATTACAAACTTTGATCTGTTCTAGCAGTCCGGAAGGTAACCCTGTGTGTGCTGCAGCCTTGTCAAAGTTTTTACTTACACTTTCGAGAAAGTTGGGCTCAGGAATCTTCGCCATTTTTTCTGATTTGATTTTCTAAATTGGTTAGTTTTCGATCTAATGAAAAAAGGTAGAGAATTATGCCCAGGAAAATGATTACCAGGACTCCTACTACTACATAGATCTTACCTGTACTTCGTAAAAAATCGGATTCTGCAAATGCAGGAACAGCCATAGAAAAAACCAGAAAAAGAACAGGAAGGACCTTAGATTTCATCGATCTTTATTCAAAGGCAAAACTCGGTTTATTTTTTAATTCCACCAAGCATTTTTTACTAGATATTTCCTCCGGAAAGAACCTGATCCCGCAAGACTAAAAAGCGTGCCCGAAGCTTCGCGATCCACACCCCAATCAAAATCCACCCGATTACCGCCGGATATAGGAAATAACGCATGGTATTATCCAGATCTTCTCCTCCAAAACCAGGATTTCCACCATTTCCCGGGTGGAGGCTCGAGGTGAGGCGGGGAACCACAAAAAGCAGTGGAATCATTGCCGCGAAAGCAAAAATATTGTAGACTGCCGAGAGCCGACCGGCCTTTTCAGGGTCCTCAAAGGATCCCCTCAATATGAAATAGGCAAAATAGATAAGCAGGGCAACCGCTGCCACATTCTGCTTTGGGTCCCAACTCCAATATTCCCCCCAGGTGTATTTTGCCCACAAGGCACCTGTGATGGTTCCCAGGACCCCATACAGGATCCCGACTGAGGTATAGGATGCCGCCAAAAAATCACTACGATAATCCGGCTTACTCAAATGACTCACGGAATGATAC
>JABDJM010000102.1 GCA_013002475.1 Saprospiraceae bacterium
GCTAGCAATGCAATTGTGATGGCAGGTACACCTTTCGTTGTAGAAAATGTGTTGGCACCCTCTGGTGGAAGCGGGGCCCAGGAGATTGCCTGGATCATGTGCGCGGATGGAGCCACTGGATGTCAGGGACGCTTTGAAGAACTTGGTTCGATTAATGTTGGAGCAGCCTATGACGCCTGGTTAGCAGGAGGACCTGACCAGATCGGTAGCACATGCTGGATGTTTGTGGCCGATGGAGATGCTGATGACCTTTCGCTGAATGTTGATGGGATCAATAGTACAACATGTTTTGTGCGTTGCGCCCGACGCGCAGGTTGCGAATCGTTTACGGGTGAGGGAAACATCATAACGGTTGAAGTATTAAACGGTATGCACCGACTAGGCGTCGACCAGCACCCTGATGTGCAGGTATATCCTAATCCCACTCATGGCCAGCTGGAAGTTGTTCCTGCAGAACGCTTCCACGGTTTGGAGGGGACGATTATTATCACCAACCGTCTTGGACAGGTGATGATGGAAATGCCCTATGAAGTTTTGGATGACAATCCGGTTTCAGTAAATGTTGAAGGGCTCCCTGGTGGGCTTTACACCATTTTCTTTAAAGTGGCTAACCGAAAAAATATCGGAAAGAAATTTGTGATCGCCAGACGATAGTCTGCACCACATAGAATAAGAAAGCCTTCCAGAAATGGGGGGCTTTTTTTGTGCTCATTCTAAACCCACGCTGCTTACTTCCGGCTCGGAGAAAAATTTCTGCGGGCCAAAACTATTTTACCGACGATTAATAGCCCTTTGCTTACAGGCTCTGGTTCCAAGAAACCACTCTACTTTCTCATACTTGACCCAGTCTACTTCCATAACCAATTCAGCCTCTATGAGGGATTCAGTGATTTTCGCATACTTCAGTATTTAACTGTTATAAGACGGGTTCTCGTTTTACATTTTCAATATCCTTCTTACAATGGATCTACCGTTTTCAAACTTGATGGCTATATAATATCCCCCTGATTTTAGGTTTCCCAAATTTATGTCAGATGAATTTATGCTGGTTTGAATTGTCTTCACAATTCTGCCATTTGAATTAAAGATCAATATGTTTTCTATGGGATTCTTTGATCCTATTTTTAAACAATCAGCAAATGGATTTGGATAGATATCAATCTTAACCTCTTCATGAACAGTATTGATGCTAGTGGATACATTATAGTAATTTACTTCACACACTGGTTGTGAGGAATGTATGATCACCAATTCACCATTGAAATCTACTGGAAAATCCTGGTTCGAATTTGTCGTATTAAGCTGCAAAATGTAGGGAATTGTATCTGTTGCGTATATAGGCAGAGTGCTGCTGGGTCCTGTTGGAATTGAAATGGTATCACCTACCTCATCTACAAAAAACAAATCCGCATAAATGTCAAGATTGATTGGATTATCTTCTTCAACAGTCAGTAACAATACGAAGTAATTTCCTCCTGGTGTTTGTAAAGTGGGGGGTATATCAAAAATGGATACTATTTTGAAATTATTGCAGTATTCTTGTCCATGGGAGTACCCACAAAAAACCAACATCAAATAGGCAAGGAGTATTAATTTTCTCATTTTTTTGGTCTTGACCATTATGGAACGAGCTTGTGAACGTCAAAAAGTAGTTATCCCCTTCACATAGGAATCATCTTGCAGTTTCTCCAATACCTGTAAAATAATAAAGAAGGGGGGGTGTTGATCTGTAACGTAGGCTATCTTACAAATGCTTGAATCCCTTCTAACACTGATTATCAAATTGTCGCCATTGGATTTGGAGGCCGGGACCCATTTTGGCGAATGGAGCGTCCGAAAAATATCCTGTTTGAAGCTGGCTTGTCGGCTGAGTTATTTTTTTCAGCGGAGAGATTCATTAATGGTGGTTGAAAATCCCGGCGACGAGCTTTTTGGTACCCTGCCTGCCGGCAGGCAGGTTTTTGGCGGACAAAAAGAACATTATAACCACTCCCTAAATTAGTTAATCAAAGCCTCGGGGTGAAGCCCTCGCCTGTCTACCTGAGGTACGCAGGCAGGATTCCTTCAATTGGTGCACTGCCGTACACCATTCCGACAAGTCGGAAATCGTATTAGGATAACATGATCAAAGCCTCGCGATTAGCGCTCGGTTCCTTCCCGAAATTGGCCTGCCGGACAATTTTGCTACGCATTGGTCAGTCATATTTGATCACATCCGCTGTTATAGATAATCTATCACCCATTTCATCATCCACGCGGGTAGAAGTATTTTGAGTAAAGATGATTCCATCGCCTCCCTTTTCTTTGGCCTTTTTGATCATTGATTCTTTGATGGCCTCCACCTCATAATCCAGAAACTTATCGTGAGTCATTTTGCCAATGGTCTTGTACTGCTTCTCTACATCTTTTGCATCGTAGAAAACATCAATATCTGTGGTTGCCGGATAAGTATCTCCCAGGAAGTGAATGGTTGGGGAACAGGAAGAGAAAAATGCCAGAGAAAGTATCACAAGGATTTTCGAATTCAGGTTTGAAAGATCGAGGCTTTTATTTTTTAGTTGTGCGTTCATTTTCAATTGTTCGTTGTGCTTTTTCTAATGACTACCTGATGTTTATAGAAGCGGTGATATTTCCAGAATTATCAGCTGAATTGCTATCATTATTTCCCAGGAACAGGCGACCTGTTGCATTCGCTTTGCCCTGATAATTTGCACCAATTTTAAAGGGTTTTCCGTTCTTCCCAATTTTAGCCATCAAGGTCCCGTACAAGTGCCCTTTAAACGGAGGAAAATTTGATAATCCATTTCCATTGCATTCCCTCGGTCCAGGACCTAGTCGCCAGGTTCCTGTAGAGTTTATCGTTATTGATGAACCATTTTGTACGGCTACTCCGGTATCAAACCATTTATTTTGCCCTATGGCATTTTTTGCAGGAACACTTACCACCTTGTCAACCCCGGTTGGTGGTGCCGTGCTTCCATACTTTATTGAAACTCTCAGGCTGCCAGAATTATCACCAGAATTGCTGTCATTATTTCCTAGAAACAGGCGACCTGTTGCATTCGCTTTGCCCTGATAATTTGCACCGATTTTAAAGGGTTTTCCGTTCTTCCCAATTTTAGCCATCAAGGTACCATACAAGTGCCCCTTAAACGGGGGAAAGTTTGTTAATCCATTACCATTGCATGCCCTCGGTCCCGGTCCCAGACGCCAGGTTCCTGTAGAATTTAACGTTAATGGTGAACCATTTTGTAGGGTAATCCCGGTATCGAACCATTTATTCTCTCCTATTGATTTTTTGGCAGGTACATCAACGACCTTTTCAATCATGCTTGGTGGTGCCAGGTTCCCATACCTTATTGAAACCCTCAGGCTGCCAGAGTTATCGGCTGAATTGCTATCATTATTTCCCAGAAACAGACGCCCTGTTGCATTCGCATTGCCTTGATAATTCGCACCAATTTTAAAGGGTTTTCCATTCTTCCCAATTTTACCCATCAGGGTCCCATACAGGTGCCCCTTAAACGGAGGAAAGTTTGTTAATCCATTTCCATTACATGCCCTTGGTCCCGGTCCCAGACGCCAGGTTCCTGTTGAATTTATCGTTAATGATGTACCATTTTGAACGGTAATACCGGTGTCAAACCATTTATTCTCTCCTATAGATTTTTTGGCAGGTACATCAACGATTTTTTCGATCATGCTTGGTGGTGCCAGGTTCCCATACTTAATTGAAACCGTAAGGCTGCCAGAGTTATCGGCTGAATTGCTATCATTGTTTCCCAGAAACAGCCGCCCAGTTGCATTCGCTTTGCCCTGATAATTTGCACCGATTTTAAAGGGTTTTCCGTTCCTTCCAATCTTAGCCATCAGGGTCCCATACAGGTGCCCCTTAAACGGAGGAAAATTTGTTAATCCATTTCCATTACATGCCCTTGGTCCCGGTCCCAGACGCCAGGTTCCTGTAGAGTTTATCGTTATTGATGAACCATTTTTAAGGGCCACACCGGTATCGAACCATTTATTCTGTCCTATCGCATTTTTGGCAGGAACAGACACGACGATTTCTCCGGTTATGGATGAATTCTCTGGAAGATCCGAGCCACCAACCCTTGGCTCTATGCTTACATTTGTTTCACTAATAGCTAGTGTTGCAAGGCTAAAAAACACTAGAGTGAAAATGGTTTTGAACAGTTGTTTTCTCATCTGTGTGATATTTAAAGCGGAACAAAAATTCCACTTCCCAAGGTAATTTTGTCCAAGACAAAATTACCTTGTGCGCATTCTACCACTGATGATATTCTTCATTATGTAGAATGACATGTTTCAGAAAAAACTCCTTGAGAAATCATTTGACGCAGGAAGGCCTATAAACTGTCGAGAGCTTGTCAACAAACGGCGCTCAATAAGCCAAATCAGCCCTTAAAAATCTCAAATAAAGTTTCCAGGGGATACAATGCCAACAATAAAGGAAGCCATTGGATCAAAATTGATTCATTGTCTGTGCGCGATTCAGTTGGCACTAGATAGAACCGTTTCAAATCTTAACAAACTTCTCAGAAAAAATACTATCGCCAGAAGTAATTACGACAAAGTAAAGTCCAGTCGGTAAATTACTGACATCCAAATTGTATCTGTCGATCCTTTCTGAAACTTCTTTGAAGAAGATCTCCCTTCCCGTTGTATCAAACACCTTTAACTCGACCTGCTGGTTTAATAAATACTCCCCGGAAACGGTTAGTTCATTGCTGGTAGGATTCGGGTAAATTGAAAATTCAAAATTTTCGGTTTCTGAACAGGTTGTTCCCTTATTGT
>JABDJM010000210.1 GCA_013002475.1 Saprospiraceae bacterium
CAATTAGCCATGGTGTTTGCCCTGGCAAAGGAAAGAGAAGCCGCTTTGACTAAGATCAATTCATGACACCCACAGGCTTCAGTCTTTTCAGGATATGGTTCCACAACTTTTCGAATGGAATAATCTCCAGCTCTGTGATAAGACCCCTGTAAAAGAAGGGCTGCTCAACTAGTCTGTCGTAATACTTCTGAGTATTACTCAAATTTTCGGGCTGATAATCTGCTTTTACTAATTGCTGAAGTAGTCTGATAAACTGGATCAATCTGAAATAGTCTTCTTTCTTCAATTGCCTGTTCGCGTAGGATTTTAACCTGTCAACCCTTTCAGATACAGCATTGAAACTCTTCTTCTCAATGAAGAAAAGGATTTGCGCTATAACCAGGTGAATGGTAAAGATCCTTTGATCCTTTGGGTAAAGGATAGGATCATTCAAGAATCTGGAAAGCCTGAAGTTCTTTCTTTTATGCGTCTGTAGGACAGGATTAGATTCACCCACAGATTCTATGATATAATTAAGGTAGATATCATAGATGTTCCACTTTTCACGAACCTTTGCAGGTAGTTTTTTGAATTTACTAAGGTTGGTTGCTCTATGGTGGATCGCTACAGCGTTAATGAAATTCCCTGTATGTATAGCAAGGAGCAGGTAGTACTCCATAAAGACAAACCAGGTCTCAGATCCCTCTGGAAATGATTGAAGGCATTTTTCCGCGTTGATCTTTCCGTTTCTCCAGTCCTGGAGGTGCAGATAAGCGGACATTTTTTTCATCTGGAATGTTGCCAGCTTTTCATCCTGGTAGTAGGTTGGATTTTCCCCAATGTAGTTTTCTGCCTTATTACAAACTTCTAGCATTGCACTGTAATCATGCAACATCTCATATCGGTATGTCCATACCAGATACATGTTGTAAATGACAATAGGGGAGTCGTAAATCTCAGACAGGCCTACAAGAGCATCACAATAGGTGTCAATTCTTTCGGTCAGTTCAGAGGCTTTTCCAATAGGTTTATGATAATTCATGATAACCCGCTGATATAGCTCTTCTGAACGGATCTCAGCATCCAGGACATTTTGAAATTGCTTGGAATACTGATCATATACCTCATATCCCTTTTCATCACCGGTATTAGCGGCATACCTCCGCAGGATCCTTGAACAGTTAACTATCACATCGGCAAATTTGAATTTCAGGGCAGTGGTCAGGATTTGCCTGGCCAAAGCAGCCGCTGTGTTGTCCGCGTGATTAGATAGAAGGATCTTTACAAGAGTCCAATCCTTATTACAAGAAAAATAGGCTCTGTCGTAGCTTGATGTGGCCGGAAGGTTAACATCCAGGAAAAACAAAGTATTCAGTAGCCTCTTCCGAAATCTGGATTTTAATTGCCGGTATTTATCATCGGTAGGAGAGCACCCGTATAAGAAATTGGCAGCATCCCGGTCATTTTTGAATTTGCCGGCCATCAGAGCTTCATAAAACTCGTTGAATTTGCTGTTTTTATGCTTTAAGGAGTGGTCATCAAAAATCTCAATCTTACGTACCTTCTTTTTGGTTACGATTTTTGATATCTCTATTAAGTTTTTCATAGGACAAGTGAGGTTATTTCGGGGGTTCCCTAAAATACTAAGAATCAGTGAGCATGAAAAATTATGTCACAAATTTCGTGCTTAATTCCTTACGACCGATTTATTGATTTGTTTCCCTTGATTGAAAAATCCGAATTCTGAGAAAATAGTCATATGCATTAAAATTGCATATGGTAATGGATTTATAGGGCAGGGGCGGTTGATTTTGCGGTCCTGATGAGATTCAACATCTGAAAAAATGCAAGTCTATTAATAATAACTATCAAATGTGACAACTTAGAAGTTGAAAACAAAAAAAGGAGGGAACAAATTTTTGACACAAAAAAAGCCGCTCTTTTTGAGCGGCTTTTTTATTTTTTCTAGTGATTCAATATTCATCCTCGTTGAAGAGGAAATCATCCTTTCTAGGAAAGTCTGGCCAAATATCCACCATGTTATCATAAGCTTCCCCTTCGTCTTCAATGGCGGTAAGGTTCTCAATAACTTCCAGCGGTGCGCCGGAGCGGACGGCATAATCAATTAACTCATCTCTTGTTGCTGGCCAGGGAGCATCTTCAAGATGGTGAGCCAATTCTAATGTCCAATACATACAGATCTAATGTTTGGGTGGTTAACAAAAACCATTTGAGCAAAATTGACATATAAACAAAAAGTTTATATATCAGTTGAGCGGCAAATGTAATAAACTTCTATACTTGAAGCAATACGCACCGCAAATTGTTGCGAGTTAAATCCTGGAATCCTATTCTTTGAAAACAAAGTGTTGAATTTCAGTCTTTTGCAACTGGGTTAAAAAGGTCTTAAATGATTAACATGGCATCCCCATAGCTGAAAAAGCGATATTTTTCCTTTATGGCTACCTGATAGCACTCCTTTATAAAGTCATGTCCACCAAATGCAGAAACCATGATGACAAGGCTTGATTTCGGGAGATGAAAGTTTGTGATCATGGCATTGGGAATATTAAACACATAGGGCGGATAAATAAACTTGTTCGTCCATCCTTCTGCTGGTTTAAGTAATCCCTCTGCTGAAACAGCAGATTCGATAGCCCTCATGGAGGTCGTACCTACCGCGCAAACTCTTTTTCCACTAGTTTTTGACTTATTGACAACATCAACGGCCTTTTGACCAACCCGGAAATACTCAGCATCCATTTTATGCTTAGAGAGATCCTCAACTTCAATATTCCTAAATGTTCCTAGACCCACATGAAGAGTCAGCTCCGCAAAATCGATTCCCTGGATCTCCAGCCTCTTAAGTAGTTCTTCTGAAAAGTGAAGCCCGGCTGTAGGAGCAGCAACCGCCCCCATTTCCTTAGCATAAACCGTTTGGTAACGCTCTCTGTCGATTTGCTCAACCTCCCGATCAATGTATTTTGGAAGAGGGGTGTTCCCCAACTTTCCTAGTTCATTTTGGAACTCCTCATCTGTACCATCAAAAAGGAACCGTATCGTTCTTCCCCTGGAAGTAGTATTATCCACCACCTCCGCTACCAAAACATCTATGTCATCTGCATCGCTGAAGTAGAGCTTATTCCCAACTCTGATTTTTCGAGCAGGATCTACCAATACATCCCAAAGACGAGATTCGTGATTTAGCTCCCTGAGAAGGAATACCTCAATTCGGGCACCTGTCTTTTCCTTCCGGCCAAATAGCCTGGCTGGAAACACTTTGGTGTTATTGAATATCATCGCATCACCCTCATCAAAATAATCAAGGATATCCTTGAAAGTCTTGTGTTCGATCTTTCCCGATTCTCTGTGCACCACCATCAATCTCGACTGGTCCCTTTCCTCAGTTGGATACTGGGCGATCAACTTTTCGGGAAGCTCAAATTGGAATTGCGATAATTTTGTTCTCATCTATAATGTTTCCTTGTTAAAAAGACCCGCAAAAATAAGAATATTGATTACAAAATGAAAGGTGTCTTTTCTCCTCAATATTATTCTCTTACATCATTTATCAAATCCCTTGGACATAGTCATAGCTTAAGCGAAAGGAACTGGCCGTTAATCGATTAAGTGCCCTTATTGTGAAAACATGAGTTACTTTTAGGTCGCATGAAGAACGTCCTGAAAATAATCTGGGAAGCGGCCAATCTGGCTTTGGGACAATTGAGGACCAACAAGACCAGGTCCTTTCTTTCATTAATAGGAATAACCATTGGGATCTTCTGCATTATTGGGGTTGGTGCGGCTGTAGACTCCCTGGAAGATAATGTCAGAGAAAGCTTCAATAAACTGGGAGAGGATGTGCTTTATATTACCAAGTTCACCTGGGAAGAGGATCCCGGGGCGAATTATTGGAAATGGCGGAGAAGACCTAATCCAGATTACGATGATTTCAAAGCCTTAAAGCGGAAACTAAAATCTGCTGAATCCATTGCCTTTCAGGTCTTCGTTGGAGTAAAGACCGCCAAGTGGAGAAATAAGGCCCTGGAAGAAACTTTTTTGATCGGAGTTACGGAGGAGTATGGAAGGGTGTTTGGCTTTAAATTCGATGAGGGAAGATTTTTCTCCAGTGTAGAGGCCAACTCCGGATCCGAGAAATGCCTTTTAGGTTATACGGTGGCGATGGAACTCTTCGGTACCACAGATATTGTTGGCCGGCAGATCAAACTTGATGGAAGGTCGCTGGAGATCGTTGGCGTTCTTGAAGAAAGCGGAGATTCGATCATTAACATCATGAATTTTGATGAAGGGATCATTATTCCTTACAAGCTTGCCAACCGAATGGCAAATTTCAAGTCCAATTCAAATAATGGTAATTCTATGTTGGCCGCTAAGGCGGGGCAGGGTAAAAGTATCAGCAGGCTAAAGGATGAGATAACGGGTGTGCTTAGAAGTTCCAGAAAACTTAAACCAACCGAGGAAAATGATTTTGCAGTAAACAACGTATCCATTTTCCAAAAGCTACTAGATAGCTTTTTCGGGGTCATTAATTCAGTAGGTCTTTTGATCGGGCTGTTTGCGATTTTGGTTGGTGTTTTTTCTGTAGCCAACATCATGTTTGTTAGTGTAAAGGAACGGACCAATATCATAGGAATTAAAAAAGCACTTGGCGCAAAACGTTGGGTGATCCTAATGGAATTTCTTATAGAGTCTGCAATACTATGCCTGATCGGTGGGGCCCTCGGGTTGGTCCTGGTACAGGTCGGAGCAAACTTGCTTTCCAATGTATCGGCCTGGGAGATCTATCTCAGCCCGAGCAACATCATCCAGGGAACAATCTGGTCCATTGCCATCGGCGTTGCCGCCGGGATCATCCCCGCTTGGCAAGCAGCGACTATGGATCCTGTAGAGGCGATCCGTTCCAAATAATCATTTCCGAAAGAAAGAGAGTAGTGCGGCCATCCCGGCGAGGCCGGTGGCCAGGGCAAGGGCAAAGCGGAGGCTGGTGGCTTCAGCAATAAAGCCGACGATCGGTGGCCCTGCTAAAAATCCAAGTATCCCCACACCGGCAATGGTTGCAATGGAAACGCTGGGGGCTATTCCTTCCACGTTAGCTGCCGAAGAGAAAACAATTGGTACCAGTACTGATAGCCCCAAGCCACTAATACAAAAACCAATAATAACTGCGGCTGCAACAGGAACACTGACCACGATTATCATTCCTACTGCTCCTAGGAGAGCACTGATCCAAAGCAACTTTTTTGAACCTACTCTTGCAATGAGGTCATCGCCAAGGAATCTTCCCAAAGC
>JABDJM010000212.1 GCA_013002475.1 Saprospiraceae bacterium
AGGAGAATCCGCTGGATCTTTGGCTGCCTGGCATGCACCCAACGCATAACGGTGGCTGTACCCTGGGAAAACCCTGCAAGGGTGATCCGTAGATTCGGACTCAACTGAGGGACGATCTCTGAATACAATTGATCGAGCCAGTTGCAATAATCCTCGATCTCAATCAGCCTATCCTTACTAGTCATCCAACTACTCGCAATTGGACCATGAAATCCACCCCAATAAAATCTGCTTAGGCCTTCAGGAGAAATGATCAGTCTTTCCTCAGCCTGGATGCACTCAAAATCCTTCAGGAAATCCTCAGCATTCTGTCCGTAGCCATGACAACAGATCCAAAGGTCAGTTATGTCGTTTGAAATGTTTCCGAGAGAATAGAAGTGGGCAGTTTTGGTCGCCTTGCGGAGGTGATGTTCCATGAAACGAAGATACGAGGTTCCGGGTCCCGGGTCACAGGAAAATGCTCTAAGGATTTTCTGATCGGAATGTTCGGGGACCGGGTATCAGGGACCTGTAACCTATTTCCCCTTTTGCTTTTCTTTGCCAAACAAGTCCTTGCTTTTTCGTCCTTCTAGAATCGGCTTCGGCATGGGTGGTTCTTCGGAGATTTGGTGGAAGACTTTCTCTTCGTAGATCCATCGACCCCTCTTAAGTTGATAGGCTTCATAGGATCCATCGGGAACTAAAGTTGCTCCTCCATTAGGGCCTGATCCCACGATCAAATGATCATAAATGATCTTTTCCATCCCAGGATCATAATTACATCGGACATTTGCTGCAGCGGAATAGGTGAGGACTATGCGGCGTTTTTCAGCTCGCTTTCCATCCGGCTTAAAAAATACCGGGGCTCCGAATTGGACCTTCCCATCTCTGATACTAAGGACCTCCACGATCTTTTGTCTTTCAAAAAATGAATGCCCATTATAACCGAACAGCAAATAATATAATCCTTCCTTAGTCTCAAATGGCTGCACATGATAATAAACAGCACCCATCCATTGATCAGCGTTTAAGAGATCAAATTCTGGATCCCGAACCTCTTTCTTTTCTGAGAATGGAACAAAGCTGCCGTTTGGAAGCTGAAGGGCTCCAAAATAATCGTAGCAATTTTCGTTTACGTATAGTTGCCAGGTGAAGATCTTAAATGCCTGGTCAGCACTTTCCTGGATGCTAAGATGTCGTATGCTGTCAAAAGGGTGAGCGTAGCCTTCCTCGCTGGAAAAGTTCTCCTGCAGTACGGGCAAGATTTTTTCAGCTGCCGCCAAACGTTGTCCCGGATCCTTGTCCCCCAGTAGGGTTTCTCCTAAGACTACCAGGCTGTCCTCCCAAACAGTCAGCTCAGATTGTGCTGGAAGTATCAGGGGTAAGCAAAGGAAGATCCAAATTAATCGCACTCGCCAGGTTTTATTTACAGAGACAAAACGCAGTCCAATTTCCCAAAATTGTATGGATAATGACTTGGTTGCGGTCTTAGAGTTTTGTTAAAGTCGGGAAATCTTGTTTGATGCCGTTGCTAGGTATAGCCCTGCCTGCTTAGCCCAGTTAGGCAGGAATATAGGGATAAAGGCATGAATCTATGATCTAGCCACTAAGGCACAAAGACACAACGGGTTTACATTTTATAGAATAGGTCCGGGTGTGGTGAAAATTGACCCTTGCTTAAAGCTCAATGCGCAAAGCCCACTGCTCATAGCCCATCGCCCAAAGTCTTCAGCACCAATCGCTCACCCCCTGGCCCCTAAAGGGGGAACTTTGCCCGCATTTGAGGCTTTGAGAGAGGGGAGAAACTAAGGCGGGATGAAGGAGTAACTGCAAAAAGCCCATAGCCCACTGCTCATAGCCGTTTCTACCTATGCCTCTTTCTCCTATTCTCTTTATAATCCATGAAAATAAATTCCCCGAGGCCTTGCAAGCTCGAATAGAAGGCCTTGCCATTATTGGCTTTTGTGAATGCATCCACAAATTTTACCAGGTAAGGATCCTGGGCGATCATGAAAGTGGTGATGGGAATTTCCATTTTCCGGCAACGCGTGGCAAGGTTCAAGGTTCTGTTTACGATCTTTTTATCCAGCCCAAAGCTGTTCTTATAATACTTCTTACCACGCTTGATACAAGTTGGCTTACCATCAGTTATCATGAAGATCTGCTTGTTGGGGTTTCTTCTCTTTTTTAATAGGTCCATAGCTAATTCCAGTCCGGCTACTGTATTTGTATGAAACGGGCCAACCTGAAGATAGGGTAGGTCCTTAATCGCAATTTGCCAGGCATCATTTCCAAAAACCAAGATGTCCAAAGTGTCCTTTGGGTATCGGGTGGTAATGAGTTCGGCCAAAGCCATGGCCACTTTCTTGGCGGGAGTGATCCGGTCCTCTCCGTAAAGGATCATGGAATGTGATATATCGATCATCAAAACCGTACTCATTTGGCTCTGATAATAGGTCTCGCGAACTTCCAGATCATCCTGGGTTAGGGCAAACTTGTCTATTCCATGATTTATTTGTGCATTTCGGAGGGATTCTGAAACGGCCAGATTTTCGATTCGATCTCCAAATTCATAGGGTCTCTTGTCCGATGTAAATTCATCACCACGACCTCCATGTCTGGTATCGTGTTTTCCCTTTCTGGCCTTTTTGATTTGTCCAAAAGTGTCCTCCAGTGCTTTTTGCCGAAGGGCAATTTCCATTTTTGCTGAAGGCACGAAATTGGGATTGTTCTGGTCCTGCTGACGGATAAATCCTTTGTCGATTAGTTCCTGAATAAAATCCGCCATCCCATAGTCCTCTGTGGTCAGGTTGTATTCCTTATCCAGTTCGGTCAACCAGCTAAGGGCCTCAGAAACATCACCAGAAGTATAAACCAACAGATCTTGGAAGATCTTAAGGAGTTGCTCAAAGGTGCTCCCTTCTTTGCCCGGAATATGTTCTGAAAATCGCCAACCGATCATAAGCAGAAAGTTATGAAATAAACAAGGAACCAGGCCTTTGGTTTCGAACGAACTGGATTGAGAAAGATTGCAAGAGAAACTGCAGCGCTAACTTTTGAGGAAGGACAGATAATCGGGCCGTTGGCTCGCTCGTTTATGAACAAAGGAATTGACGATATTCCCCTCCTTGACCAGGAACATTCCTGGCATCTGAGTGGAATCTCCCAGGTGCTCCGCAAGCTCAAGCTTAAAGCCTTGATTTTTTGGACTAAAACCGCGAATCCATGTCCTCAATCCATAAAGCTGAGATACCGTCCCTTTCATCAAGCCCATACTGGCATAGTAATTTTTTGAGGGATTGGAGACATGTTTAACCCCTTGCAGATTAAATTCCTTGAAGTATTGCTCGGCAATATCATTATTGGCCATATGAACAAAGATTAAATCGGCTTGCTGATCTATCTGCTCTCTTAGTTCAGCAATGTCATGCAGTCCCTCCTTACAGAAAACACAACCAAAGTGGCGTAAAAAAACGAGTAAAACAGGCCTTGCAAATGAGGCTTCTTTTACTGATTC
>JABDJM010000177.1 GCA_013002475.1 Saprospiraceae bacterium
GTCAAAGATGTATTTGGCCAGGGCCTTTGCAAGCTCAGTTTTTCCAACCCCAGTTGGGCCTAGGAAAATGAAACTTCCGATTGGCTTAGTCGGATCCTTCAATCCAACTCTGTTTCTTTGGATAGCCTTTGTAATCTTAATAATTGCTTCGTCCTGACCTATAATATAGGATTTCAGATCCTCGGACATGCCAACCAGCTTATTACTTTCAGATTGAGCCACCCTTCGTACAGGGATCCCGGTCATCATACTCACAACCTCCGCAATATTCTCCTCGTCAACCGGGTAGCGCTTAGTCTTAGATTCTTCCTCCCATTCCAGTTTAGCAAACTCAAGCTGTCGGACCAATTTGGATTCGTCATCCCTTAGGTCAGCAGCTCTTTCGTATTGCTGATTTTTAACCGCTTGATTCTTATCGTCTTTCAAAGCCTCGATCTTTTGCTCGAGGTCTTCGATATGTTTAGGAACATGAATATTTTTCAAGTGAACTCTTGCGCCCACTTCATCCAAGACGTCAATGGCTTTGTCTGGAAGGAAACGGTCACTAATGTACCGGTCACTTAATTTGACACAAGCCTCTATAGCGTCATCACTGTAATTTACATTATGGAAGTCCTCGTATTTGGACTTGATATTGTGAAGGATGTTGACGGCTTCTTCGGCAGATGGTGGATCAACGACCACCTTCTGGAACCTTCGGTCCAAAGCACCGTCCTTCTCTATGTGTTGACGGTATTCGTCCAAAGTGGAAGCTCCGATACATTGGAGTTCTCCTCTTGCAAGGGCAGGCTTAAAGATATTGGAAGCATCCAATGACCCTGTTGCTCCTCCTGCTCCAACTATGGTGTGAATTTCATCGATGAAAAGGATTACATCCCTGGATTTCTCCAACTCATTCATGATGGCCTTCATCCTTTCTTCGAACTGTCCTCTATATTTTGTTCCTGCCACCAGTGCAGCAAGATCCAGCATGACTATTCGCTTATTGAATAAGGTCCTGGAAACTTTTTTCTGGTTGATCCGCAGTGCGAGACCTTCCACTATAGCAGTCTTACCAACACCGGGTTCTCCGATGAGAATAGGATTGTTCTTTTTTCTTCTACTTAAGATCTGAGAAACTCTCTCAATTTCATTCTCTCTTCCGATGATCGGATCCAGTTTATCCTCTTCTGCCAGTTTGGTAATGTCTCGTCCGAAATTATCCAAAACAGGAGTTCTGGATTTAGACGAACCTCTCTTCTGGTACCTTCCGGATTCTTCTTCTTCAAAGGGTTCTTCGGATTCACTACTTGACTGAGCAAATAACCCAGGTTCGGCGTAATCACCATCCTGTTTTACATATTCCAGCTCAGATCGGTAAATCTCATAATTGACATCATATTGGTTGAGGATTCTTGATGCCAGATTATCCCCATGCTTCAAAATTGAAAGCATAAGGTGTTCAGGGCTGATCTCTTCGGTTCGGAGAGCTTTTGCCTCTAAAAAGGTAACCTTCAATACCTTTTCGGCATGACGGTTCAATTGAAGGCTTCCCAGATTAAGAGTAGCCTTAGGGATTCGGGCGCGGCCAACAGATTCTTCGATGGTTTGCTTTAAATCAGCAACATCCACATCAAGGGAATCAAGCACTTTCACCGCCAGGCTGTCCTCATCGGTGACCACGGCCAATAATAAATGCTCTGTTCCAATGTAATCCTGACCTAATCTCTGAGCCTCCTCCTGGCTCTGGGAGATGATCCTTTTTACCCTTGGTGAAAATTTCCTATTCATAAGATATTTGTCTGCGTAATTTTATGGAGGCGTGTAAGGCAATATTAGCCAAAATCTGATTAAATGCCTTGATGTCCTCAGCTTAATAACAAGCTCAAAAAAAGAGTAGAAAAAATAGTGCCATGGCCGTCAATCTTCCGCCTTTAGGACATAATCGGCAAAATCTTGAGTTTTGACTGCCAATTAGGCAATTATTTCTCTGAATCCACCGCCATTTCTGCGCTTCTCCTATCTACCCACAATCTCTTAATATGGAAACGATTCAAATGGAGAAGAGTTATGGTCTTCTTCTTAAGATTTTGCTAAAATTATCCGGAAAGTGACACTGATCCGAATAAATCTGGCTTGGAATTGGAGTATATCGAATCCATAATTCTCTTTACATTTATCTTTTCAATCAAGGATTAAATCCCAAACGATGAAATTCTCAATAGATAAAAAAGATCGGTACACTGTTTTGAGCGTCAATGAGGAGAATCTGAACACCCTCAATGCTCCTCATTTGAAATCCGAATTCGTCATGCTTCATAATGAAGGGGTTAAAAATTTGATCCTGGATTTGAAGGATGTGAAATATGTGGACAGCTCTGGCTTAAGCTCGATCCTAACCGCCAACCGCCTATGGGAGGGTAATGGAACTCTGGTTCTTACCAATGTGGTTAACGAAAATGTCAAGCAGCTAATCAAGATCTCTCGCCTGGATACTGTTTTCAATATTATTCCCACTACCCAGGAATCAATTGATTTTGTGTTAATGGAAGAGATTGAGCGAGAGCTTCAGGGAGGAGAAGAATAATTTCACATTTTTTAAAATTGTGACTGGCAATCCAACAATTCCGGTCTGTTATGTTGACATTCTTTCATACATAACCTTGCTCGTTTTCAGTTCCCTTTATCTTACAAATAAATATTTTCGATAATTACCCTTGACATCAAGCCGGGGGTATTTACACGGATTCCTTTTTGGTATATATTTGCATCAATAGTTGTAAAAGAGTTACACTATTGAACACTTACCACTCCTACCTTTTGATTCTTTACCAAATAGAAAACGATTGTCTCTTGTCTCCAATCACTAATACATAGTGATTTTTCCTAACCTGTTTTTTCAGCCTAAAAGCTAAACTTCCAGGTTCTATCTAAATAACTCACTCTATCCTTAAGAGGTATTCCTCTGCAGGCAAAATTTCTTTTGCCAACACCCCCTCAAGATTTATTGACCAAATCTTTCTTCAATTGATGAAGGAAGTGACAGGATAACGAATACATTTTTTGACTTACAACTTAATCATGGGAACTACATCGCCTAATGAAAACCCACTTCCTGCCAACGCTGGCGGGATTTCGTCATTTCTTCTAAAAAGTTTCTTTTTCACGGTAGCCATTGGAATTACCATGGCCTTTTCGTGGATGAGCTTTGAAGATCTGGCATTTCTAAATCCAAATGAGCTTGAAAACAGAACCGCAACCAATACGGTGCCCTGCTTTTCAGCACCTGGATATGGATTGTACCTGAACAATGCGTCCGGGTCCAATTATTTCAGTTTTTCTTCCGGAAGTTTTATCGAGTATGATGATGGAACAGCGGTTCTAACTGCTTATGCTGAGAACGCGGATGATCCTGACTTTGCCTTTGATGTGGAAGTCACATTTTCTGGAAGGACCTTTCAGGCTGTAGAGGGTGCTCCTAAATCAAACAGCTGTAATAGCTTTCCAACTGATAGCTGGTATTACTACACTAGTACCGTTGGTTATTTATATGGGCGGCAAGATTATGAAGGTGCAAGGCTAAAAGTAACCCGGGCAGGTTCTCCCTTTCAATTAGGTGTAGGGGCCAATGTAACTGATGGCGGAAATGTTTTCGACGCCTCAGGATGGTTAAGTATAGATATCCTTGAGCATGCTACCATGCATAGAATAGTATTGAATAGTGGCTCTGATGCTCAGGAGGGAGATTTCAATTTTAGGCTAAGTGGAAATCCTCTTCAAAGTTGTATGAATGTAACCCATGGAGGTGAGATTGCCGGACCGGCACCTGTTTGTCCGACTGCTAATGATCCAAACGTGATCCAATCGGTTTCTTTACCAACAGGTGGAGCCGGAGAGTTGGAATATATATGGTTGAGTTCAACCAATGGCTGTCCAAATGATGTCGGCCAGGCGATTCCGGGAGCAACCCATGCGACTTATGATCCGGGACCAATCAGTCAAACCACCTGGTTCAGGAGATGTGCAAGAAGAGCGGGATGCGACAGCTGGGAGTTTGGTGAATCCAATTGTATTAAGATCGAATATTTTGATAATTGTGGAAATCCAACCTCTGAGGGGTGGACTTTGACATGTGAGGATGGACTATCAGCTGAGATCCTCGGTCAGGGAATCCGATGCCAGTCCTCTTACACTTACCTTATTCCAAACCCAAGTGATGTGGTGAGTGTGGTTGCTGAGGTTGTTTACAAAGGTGGAACGGCAAACCCATCTTCATTGCTCATCCAGACTAATAATGAAAGTGCCAATGTTCCTGCTGCTTATACAACCCCTGCCAATGCCTATTATTTCAGGACTGAATTTGGTCCTGCTGACAGGGTGATCCTTCCAACCATACCAAATAGTTGTAAAGCTCAGTCTTTGATCCTGTACGTTTTCAGAGAGGGAGGACAAACTACGGCCAGTACAGGCCGATATGTTGCCACCTGGTTGTATCACAGTTCTGTTTGTGAGACGCTTGAAATTCCTCAGGCGCCGGCAACAAGGGATGTGGAAATCACTGTTCCGCTTTCAGAAATTACAACAGATGGCCGGATCGCAAATATCCATGCAACAGTTGTTGATTTCCCATCGATCACAACCACGGTTACTATCGATGATATAAACATGGGAGATGCTTTGAATATCCAGGTACTAACGCTACCTGATGTTCCTGCTACGGCAAGTGCGATAGAAATATGTGTTGAATCTCCATATCAGACGCCGACCACCCCTAACGGCCAGTCTCTGGTTTATTCTGGGGGGATCAAAGCGGATCCGGAATGCAAGGATTGTGATGATTCGGATCTTTCAGCTGCTGCTGAGGTGATTTCAAATTATAGTGGTGCTCAAATCAGTTGCACCGGAGCCAATGACGGACGCCTACAGGGGCTTGTATCCGGTGGAATTCCACCATTTACATATTCATGGAGCAACGGAGATCAGGGGCAGATAATCAGTGATGTGGGACCAGGGACTTATACCGTAACAATTACTGATCAATTTGGATGTGAAGCATCCGGGTCGGTTACCATTCAGGAACCCTTGCCATTCTCGGCGAATGTTTCCATAACTGCAGACTATAATGGTCAAAACATATCCTGTTTTGGAGCGAATGACGGTGCTATCGAGGCCATGGGAGCAGGAGGAACACCTCCATACTTTTTCCAATGGGGTGCAAATGGGAATTATCAAACAGGTGCTGCTTTACAAAATCTAGGACCAGACACGTATGAAGTGTTGGCTTCAGATGCCAACGGCTGTATTTCAT
>JABDJM010000184.1 GCA_013002475.1 Saprospiraceae bacterium
GAGCAACCTGTTGTAAATTCTGTTGCTTGGCCTCAAGCTTCATTTTCTTCCTGCGGAATTCCATGTCCTTGAAAAGCTGCTCATAGTTCTTGATCAGCTGAGAAAGCTTTTTCTCCTTCCCTTCCACCTTTTTTAGTTCCTCTTTTAATTCCTGGCTTTCTCTTTGGAGGTCGATCAATAGTTGGTCAACAGCCCGCTCATTTTTTCCTACTCTTTTTCTGGCGTATTGAAGGATCTCCTTTCCTAAGCCACTGTTTTGTGCAATTTCAAATGCATAGGAACTCCCAGGCGTTCCAACCTTTAATTCATAGGTTGGCTTCAGGTCTTTTTTGTCAAAAGTCATCGAGGCGTTTAAAATGCCCCGAGTTTTAAAAGCAAAGATTTTGAGGTTTGGGTAATGAGTCGTGATCAATCCAAAAACCTTTTTGTGATGAAGGGATCTTAAAATGGATTCGGCAATGGCTCCACCAATTTTTGGATCTGTTCCGGACCCGAATTCATCTATAAGGACCAGGCTAGTTTCATCACAGACTTCCAAAAACTCCTTCATGTTTTTCAGTCTGGAGCTATAGGTAGAAAGATCATCTTCAAGACTTTGCTGGTCTCCGATGTCGGCGCAGAGTTTTTTGAAAAGTCCGATCTCTGAATCCGGATCACAGGGAACCAACATGCCTGACTGTAGCATCATCTGAAGTAATCCAACAGATTTCATGGTCACAGATTTACCACCGGCATTGGGTCCGGAGAGGACCACCATTTTATTGGAGCCTCTAAGATCGAGGTCAAAGGGAACCGTTTCCTTTTTTTCTTCGAAGTTTTTGAGGAGCAATAGTGGATGGTAGGCCTCCTTCCAACCAATCCTCGGAAGATCCTTGAACTTGGGAGCAACGCCTTTGTAAGCTGAAGCAAAATGTGCTTTTGCCTGTATCATATCCAACTTGATCAAAGTTTTGAGGGAGTCACTGATCAATTCAATATGAGGTCTTAATAAAGCACTCAACGATTTTAGAATGCGATAGATCTCTTTCCGTTCTTCTGTGTCCAGATCAAAAAGATCATTATTGATCTTTAGAATGGGTTCTGGTTCTATGAAGGCCGTCTTTCCAGTCGCAGATTCATCATGGATAATTCCATGGATCTTTCTTTTGTGTTCGGAAGCGATGGTAAACACACGCCTACCATTTCTGACTGATTCCACAGAGTCAGCCAAATATCCTTTTTTCCGGTATTCTGTAATCAACTTTTTGAAAACCCTGTCCAGATCTATGGCAAGTGAATTTTTCTTTCGTCTGATTCTCTGAAGAGTTTCTGAAGCATCTTCCCGAATATTACCTTCTTCATCAAGGACCTTTCTAATGGCCTTTGAAAGCGCGGGTTCATGGGGAACCCTTTCAACGAGGCTTCCTAGTTTTTTATATCGATGTTTTCTTTCCGGACTAAAAAACCGGACTATGCGGTCCATCAGATGGAGCGTTTGGTGAATTCTCACCATGGCTTCTTCTGTCAACACAGATTCTTCCAGAGCGAGAAATCTGAGATCCTCTTCGAGCGGGGAATACTTGGACATTGGGAAGACCTCACCTTCCGAAATGCCTGAAAGACATTCGTCAGTTTCTTCTAGTGAGAGCTGGATGCCTTTAAAATCACTCGAAGGAAAAAGACTTAGCGCTCTTTCTACTGCCAGGTCACCATGGCAATAGGTAGCCAATCTCTCCAGAATCCGGTCGAACTCCAGCTTTTCTAAAATGTCAGAAGGAGTTAGAAGTAGTTTATTCTCAGTAGTCACAAAGACAATTTGTATTAAAAGAAAAATACAGGCAACTTTATCCGTATAATTCGAACACAAAAATAAGCGATTAATACAGGTATATGCCAGGAAACAGCTTTGGACATTTATTAAGAGTAACCACCTTTGGGGAATCTCATGGTAAGGCCATAGGTTGTATACTGGATGGGGTGCCTGCGGGAATTCCTATTGATGAGGCCTTTATTCAGGCTCAGATGGATCGTCGTCGCCCGGGGCAATCAAAGCTTGTCACGCAAAGGAAAGAACCGGATAAGGCAGAGATCCTTTCTGGTGTTTTTGAGGGGAAAAGTACAGGAACCCCGATAGCTATGATCATTTATAATGAGGACGCAAAGCCTCGGGATTATGGCCACATTGCTGAAAAATATCGTCCCTCTCATGCTGACTTCACTTACGATGTGAAATATGGCAACCGTGATTATCGCGGTGGGGGCCGGAGTTCGGCACGTGAAACGGCCGCCAGAGTGGCTGCCGCTGCTCTGATCACTCCCTGGCTTCAGACCCAGGGAATCCGCATCCAGGCATATGTCTCGGCGGTAGGTGATATAGCTCTTGAGAAAGGCTTTCAGGACCTGGATCTTCAAAAAACTGAGTTAAGCCCCACCCGCTGCCCCGACCCGCCTACGGCGGAGCGCATGGAGGCGTTGATCCTGGAAACAAGGAAAGCCGGCGACACCATCGGTGGACAGGTCACAGGCCTCATCCAGGGTTTGCCAGTTGGATTGGGTGAGCCCGTCTTCGATAAATTTCATGCGGTTTTAGGCGGTGCAATGTTGGGCATAAATGCCTGCAAAGGCTTTGAATACGGGTCTGGATTTTCCGGGACCCGCTTGCGGGGCAGTAAGCATAATGATGCCTTCTATAAGGAGGGGGACCGAATTGTGACCAAATCAAATCATTCAGGCGGAG
Organism: Saprospiraceae bacterium; assembly: GCA_013002475.1. GTDB lineage: Bacteria > Bacteroidota > Bacteroidia > Chitinophagales > Saprospiraceae > JABDJM01. The sequence goes on from JABDJM010000184.1 coordinate 2,717, forward strand.
TACAGGGCGGAATTACTAATGGAATGGATGTCTATTTCTCTTTAGCCTTCAAGCCGGTGGCCACGATTGTGCGATCTCAGGAATCAGTAGATAAAGCTGGCGAGGAAACCACGGTTGAGGGAAAAGGAAGACATGATCCATGTG
>JABDJM010000222.1 GCA_013002475.1 Saprospiraceae bacterium
TCTGTAACCTGGTCGCCTTACTCCTTCCATTTATTATGTGGAACCCATCTATTCGGGTTCATGAGATCCTGTATTTCTGGATCCTGGCCGGCACTTTCCAGGCAATAATAACGCCTCATTTATTCAATGGCTTTCCAAACTTCATTTTCTTTAAGTATTGGATCGTACATGCCGGACTGGTAATATTTGCAATTTATTCAACAGTAGTTTTTGACCTAAAACCTACAGTAAAAAGTATCTGGAGATCATTCTTCGCACTCCAATTTTATGTACTCTTTGTCCTTGTTGTAAACCTGGTCATAGGGTCGAACTATGTATATGTTCTTGGTAAACCTCCAACCGCATCGGCACTTGACTTCTTGGGTCCCTGGCCATACTACATTCTGGTGGTTGAGGTGCTGGCGATCATACTTTTCTACATACTCTATGTTCCTATTTGGTTGACTAGTGGGAAGATAGGAAAGGAGGCTCCGGCTATATCCAATTAGATAAGCAAACGGAATGTGTTTACAGCCTTAAAAAGTTTAGCTGCCTTTACTGATCAGGTCGATCAAAAATGCAATCAAAACAACCAGGATCATAAACGTGAAATATCCCAGGAAGTATGCAAAAAATGCTTTGATGTAGGTCGATACTTTACCTTTGTAAAAAAAACTTCCTATCACCCAGATTGCATAAAGCACTCCAATTATCCCACCGAAAGGAAGGATCTTCCACCCGGTTACACTCACAACAATCCCAAACATAGCAAAGATCAGCATGCCAATTCCCATGGCAAAGAATATCACAATCAGGTTTTCATAAATGTTAAACCCGGACTTCCTGAACATGGTCCTTGTCCACAACCCAATAAACAAGCCCATGAAGACATTTGCATATCCATAATTGTTTTGAATCCAGATAAGGAAATTTGTTACCGTTGACTCACCTATATTACCAGTTACGTACCCATCCTCCCATTGAAAGGCCTGTTGAGCTAGCGTATATAATAGGGAACATAGAATTAGAAAAATAATTGGTTTAACAAGTCTGTTCCTGTCTTCCTGAATGAAGATTCGGATGTTTTCACCCGGCCGGATTATTAATTCCCGAATTGTGTAGAGGAATCCTTTCTCAAAATTGAATAAACTACCAATCTCGCTTAGGATGTATTTTCCATTGATCCTTCTCAAGGTCAGGGGCGTTCCACAATTGTGGCAATAATTTCCCTGGAATTCAGATTCACATTTTTTGCAAGTATTCAATGGTTTTGCTTTTTGAGATTTCATAATTGTCTTAATCGAAAGAAGGGAAAATATCTCCTCCCATATTTGGCTTAGCTCTAATTCTCTTGAATGGTATGCAATTCGATTTTCTGATCTCTCCCTCTCAAATCACTTTCTCCTAACCGTTGAGATTTATACTCCCCATTTAAGTTCAGAAGGCTCATCATTACTCCTGATAAAAGAATATCCACCTTATAAGAATTGCATAATCCTTGAATCCTTGCAGATGTGTTTATTACATCTCCTGTATGAATAATATCCTTCTTAATTTCTCCAATTTCGCCACTTGTGACTTCACCGAAATGGAATCCGGCTTTAAAGGTTGGTATGACGCCGAATTTTGTATGATATTTTTCAGATTGGCTTTGAAGAGCTGTTTTCATGCTGAAGAAGCATTTCAAACAATTATTTTTTCTAACGCCATTTTTTATACTCCAGGTTAATACCATTTCATCCCCCACATATTGATATATCTCTCCTCCATATTCGACTACAGAATCGGATAGGTCAGCATAGTAATCTTTTAAAAGCTCAAAATATTTAACATGGCCAATATTTTCAGCGATCGTTGTGGACCCTTTCATATCCAAAAACATGAAAATTCTTTTCTCCTCAATTGGCCTATGGTACTTTCCGGTAATAAAGTTTTTTAAGACTCCAAAGCCTAGGTTATTGCTTACTTCATTGTAAAAAAGACAAATCCCGATGATTACGGATATAAAAAGAACGACACTCCAAAAAGCAAAATTTGTAAAAAATGATAAAACCTGGTCCCACAGCCGTTGATCAAGTAAATCAGTTTTCAATTCCAGGTAGTTAACAAAAATTGTCAATGCAAGAAGAAAACAGATAACCACTCCTAAATACACGAAAATCTTTAGTGATACTTTTTGCAAAATTGTTTTACTCTTAAAGAGGTTCTTGAAATAGGATACCTCCAGAGTTCCTAGCAAAAGACCAGTGGCCATGGCAAAGGGAGGAGTGATCAGAATGTTCTTGTAAAAATCATAATTATTTCCTGTGGCGGGATATATCAGAAGATCCCCTAACAGGCCTTTTTCTAGGAGGGAATACATTAGGCTAAACACAAACCATATCAGCCCGAAGGGAAGAATTTGCAGGAAGTATCTTTTGGCTTTGGGTGATAACATAAATTGAATATTTGTGTTGGAGTAACCGGATGTTCGATCCTTTTATCCAATCATAATGGATGACCGACCATCTCCTGCCCATGCTTTAAGGCTATTTCCGACATTTCCTCATGAGATAAGGGTCTTTCCTCGATAACTTTAAACATCTCTCGAAACATTGCTTCCATCGATAGAGCAGGGGAGAAAACATATCGCAAACGACCCGGCTTGTCTCCTACGTTTTTGAAGGCGTGGATGGTTCCTTTTGGGATAAAAGCCACATCCCCTGGTTGGCACTCAAAAATTTCTCCTCCAACTTCGACAATAAATTCACCCTCCAGGAAAAAGAAGGTCTCATCCTGCTCATGGTGGATATGTCTTGGCGGACCAACTCCAGCTTCAACAATATCCTCGAATATTTCCAATCGGCCACCCGTGCTATCTCCAGAAAGAAGAATTTTTAGGGTTATTTCATCTGGGAAAACAAAGGTTTCCGCGGTTTTGTATTTGCTAAGGATTGGATTCATTTGTTTCAAGTTTATAGTTTATTGAATCGATTTTGGTCCATGTTTCTCTTTGAAATATTCGTCAATCCTATCTAAACTAGAACTTAGTTGTTTTTCGGCAGCAGTAACCCTAATAACTGGTTCTGCGGGCATGGATTCGACGTATACTGACTGCGATGGGAATGCAAAGCTGACACGCAGGTCCTCAGCCAAAAGTAACATGGCATACATGATCTGATGGCGTCCTTTAAGCTCTTCTTTCCAGTCATTTGCCTCGAAGAAAAAATAAACCAATATGTTGATAGAGCTTTTACCAAAACTATTAAGGTGGACTTCAAAGTTGTCCTTCTTTGTGCTGGGGTGTTTATTTATTATCTCCCGTAACCCATTCACGAAATGATCAATGGTTGTCGGGGGAGTGTCATAAGTTATTTCCAGATCTGTCTTAAAACGACGGTACTGTCGAAGACCCATATTGTCAACCACCTTGTCTGCAAGCAATCCGTTTGGTACATACACAATTGAATTTGCAAATGTTCGAATTCTTGTTGACCGGACACCTACTTCCTCCACTGTTCCATCAATGTCATCAAAGTGTATCCAGTCGCCAATCTGAAATGGTCGATCAAGAAAGATCATGATTGAGCCAAAGAAGTTTTTGACCGTGTCTTTGGCAGCCAGGGCAATGGCCAAACCACCAATAGAAATTCCGGCGAGTAAGGCAGTAACATTGATGTCAAGGAATTCCAGAATGTAGATCAGTCCAATGGACCAGATTATGATGTTGGTAATACGACTTAGGACCGGCATTAACTGATCGTCAAGTGTATTTTCTGTTTTCTTGACTATGTACTCCAGATATTGAAAGCCAATATTTGCGATCTGCACAATGATCAGAATGATCAGGAATAAAGAAAAGACCCCGACGAATTTAAGGAGGAGGACGTTAGTCCGTATTGGCATTTGAAAGACCGGAATGAAAAACAAGAATATTCTCGTAGCAAATAGCAGGGAAATTAACCTGGCCACTTTTCTGATATACTTGTCCACTGTATCAGGTAATCCCAACCGTTTCTTTAATGGACCCCCAACTATCCACCGTGTAAAAAGATTTACTACGTAGAATATCAGGAAGCAACCAATAAGTAGCAAGAACAAACCCAGCCACTTAGCAATAGATATGCCCAAAATTTGATATTCCCAAATTGGACCGTGAAGATTCTGAAAAAAACCAGTCCCAAATGGAAATACTTCCTGGAACATCACTGGGATCTGTGAAATGGTTGATCTCGAATAAAACCAACGATCCTCTATTTTTTCAAGGTAGATTCTTGGCTCATCCCGATTAATAAAATAGACTTCTTCCCCGGTAAGAGAGTCACGGAAATTCGCTACATCTGGCAACCGGTTGATATCGACATAATATCCCTTCCCATCCAGAATCTTTTTCAATTGCTTGGACAATTCAACTGAATTGTCCAAGTTTTCAGGAAATGAAATACTAGCTCTTTCAGGTTGATAGGTATCCTCCTGCAGATAATAGAGATGATTGTAAATCACCCCATATGGGGTTTGATTTACCTCAGATGTATCTATTTGGCTGTGGAGAGAGAACGAAGTGCCAAATAAGAATAGCCCGATAGTTAAGCGAGTAATAAATCTTTTGGAATCATTTGGTTTCAGAGACTTGAAGCAAAGTGTCATGCAGAAGGGGTTCGATATTTCTCAGGTATTATCCCTCATAGATATCAAATCCCTTTGAATATGCTCTAATGGTTGGGTAAATATTTATTAAGTGCTTTCTTCCTTTTCTGTTTTGGCAGGTTATTCTGCCTTGGTAGTAATTAATTGGTTCTTGGCAAGGAGGCCATCAATCTCTATTAATACCTTATCAATGGTTTCAACTCCGTTGATACTCTCACTCATCTCAAGTGCATTTTTCGAGAATTTTGGATTTTCCAGGATTTGTTTAACAGCTTTTTTGATTTTTAATGAACCCGACTTCGGAGATAGTTTTAATCCACATCCACTTACTTCAACCTTTAGCGCATTATCATCCTGGTCTCGCCCCATAGGAAGACAAAGTATTGGGAGTCCGTTTGATAAAGCTCTCATAAGTGTGCCATGGCCGCCATGGGTAATTACCAGGTCTACGTGTGGAAAGAGCAAAGAATGTTTAACCGATCTAAGCACTACCACATTCTCGGGAGTAGAAAAATGCTGGTCTTCCATCGCGGGTCCTAGAGTTACACAACCATTAACAGGGAGCTCTGATAATGCATTGATACTGTTTTGAATTGCATTTGCCTGGTTCTGGAAGGTCGTTGAAAATGAAATAACCACAATTGGTTTCTTAGGTTGATCGGACCATGGGTTTTGCCATTTTTCTTCGGAGGTCCAGTCAGGATCACCCAATTCAGGGCCAATATATCTTACGTTGCTGGGTCTGGGTTCTATGGGAATATCAAAGCTTTCCAAGGTTTGGATTAATCTGAGATCTGCTCGATCAAACAAGTCTTTGGTATGCGTCAATGCAGGAAGAGAAAGCGAAACCAATTTTTCATTTAATAATGGCTTGAATTCATCAAACTTTGATATCATCAATTTACCTAAGATCTTATCGCGCAATCTGTACAGAAATCCCTTGCCTGGCTTTATTCCCATATTCCCGGGAGGCCTGTTCGGACCAGGTAAAAATTCCGGCATGTGAAAGACAATAGTTTTTGGAAT
>JABDJM010000242.1 GCA_013002475.1 Saprospiraceae bacterium
ACTATTGACCAACTAAAGGGATCTCAACTCTCCGCAGATCTTTCAACTGGTATTACACAAGAAGAATTTGCCAGTCAAGAGGTGTCGAATCAGCGTGCACAACCTAAACCACCAGAGCAAAAAGCAACTCCAGAATCTTCCACTAGGGATCTTAACACAACGGACAATTCCCTTTCCCACCAAAGAGATATCATGGATGATCTAAATTCTCAGACGATAATACTAGCTGAAGATTTGAAGGATAAGATCGATGATACAGAAACTCTAATCACTGAAACAGAAAATGCTTCTGGCCCCTGGGAAAATTCTATTTCCATATTAGCCTCCTTAAATGGTCTCGATCTACTAACCTTTGAGAGAGATGCTCCCGAGCTAGGTTTATTACTTACAGAAGAAGAGGAAGTTGAGGAGGATCAACCAAGTAGATCTAATCATTTCTTCATAGGACTTGGTGCTGGCGTTGCCTTTGCTTCCAACTCTGGAAACTCAAACATAAGTCAGTCAAGCGGAAAGAATGATCCGGCATTAATGAGCCTGGGAATTTCAGCCGGCTACAACCTGAATGAGAAATGGGAGCTAAGTGGGTTCCTGGGAAGAGAGGGAAATATAAGCCCTTCCCTTGCCCTGAGTTCTCAGGATGAATTTGCAGCTGATAATGATTTTCCTGCTGGTGCGAATATGGGGGACATTACAGTCGTGGATAGAAAGCAGGCCGCCTGGTTGAGCGAAGTTGGAATAGCAAGACATTTGATCGGAGGCCCTAAAATTTCCGGATTTGCGACCCTTTCTTTACAATCTCGGTTTGGTGTAAAACAAGAAAGGGAATTGGTCGAAGCTTTGAATGTTGCAGAAGCCCGCGGGAAGGATAAAGTTTCCATCCAGGGAGCCTCAGCATTTGCTCCCGGGATCCGCCTTCAAGGTCAAATCGGTAAAAAGACACGCTGGAACTTAGACGGCCAATACGTCCTCCCTTTTAACAAAGAAAGCGAAGTTTTACAGCCGGGCTTTTCCATAAGAGCTGGCTTTACCCGAAACTTTTAGTATCCAGAATTATTTCCTCGATATCCTGATCAGGAAGCAACGCCCTCTGACATAGAAGCTAAAGCAGCATTAAAAGTAGGGCTTGGTCTCATGTGCCTGGTAACAATGTCCGTGTCTGGCATGAAATATCCTCCAACGTCCACCGGATCGCCCTGAACCTGATTTAATTCAGTTACGATCTTTGATTCATTCACCATCAGTGAATTTGCCAAAGGTGTAAACATATCCCTTAGTCCTGCATCCTCCTCCTGGCTGGCCAAGGCCTGTGCCCAGTACATCGCCAGATAAAAGTGAGATCCACGGTTATCCAGTTCATTTACCTTTCTTGAAGGAGACTTTCGATTAAGAAGGACTTGCTCAGTCGCCTTATCAAGAGCCTCAGAAAGAATGATAGCTCGTTTATTATTGAAGGTAGTTCCAAGATGCTCAAGAGAAACTGCCAGGGCCAAAAATTCGCCCAGAGAATCCCATCTAAGGTGGTTTTCTTTGACAAACTGTTGCACATGTTTTGGCGCAGAACCTCCTGCTCCAGTTTCAAATAACCCTCCGCCATTCATCAAGGGAACGATAGACAACATTTTTGCCGAAGTCCCCAACTCTAGTATTGGAAAAAGGTCCGTATTGTAATCTCTCAATACATTGCCCGTAACTGAAATGGTGTCCTTACCATCTTTGATCCTATCTAATGAAAACTTCATGGCCTCCACAGGAGACATAATATTTATCTCCAGACCTGTGGTATCATGGTCTTGTAGATATGCATTTACTTTTTTGATCAACTCAGCATCATGAGCCCGATCTTTGTCGAGCCAAAAAACTGCTGGTGCACCTGAAGCTTTTGCGCGGCTTACAGCCAACTTCACCCAATCCTGCACTGGAAGATCTTTTACCTGACACATTCTCCAAATGTCTCCCCTCTCTACGGAATGCTGAAGCAAAACATTTCCCTCAGAATCTACTACTCTTACATCTCCATCGGCCTCAAGTTCGAAGGTTTTATTATGCGACCCATATTCCTCTGCCTTTTGAGCCATCAACCCAACATTCGGTACAGTACCCATTGTTGTCGGATCAAAAGCTCCATGTTCCTTACAGAAGTCGATGACTACCTGGTACATCGGAGCATAGCTCGAATCCGGGATCACCGCCTTGGTATCCTGAGTCTTCCCAGCCTGATTCCACATGCAGCCGGAAGTCCGGATCATGGCAGGCATCGAAGCATCTATTATCACATCATTAGGGAAATGGAGACAGGTTATACCCTTATCCGAATTGACCATAGCGAGATCGGGGCCATTTTCAATACAAGCTGAGACGTCTGCCTGGATTTCGGCGGCTTTGTCATCAGGTAGTTCTCCAAGCTTACTGACCAGGTCGTTAAACCCATTATTGACATCAACACCAATTGATTCTAATGTATCCCCATGTTTTTCAAATAGATCCTTGAAGTACACTCTGACCCCATGTCCAAAAATGATAGGATCAGAAACCTTCATCATTGTAGCTTTCATGTGAAGAGAAAACAAGACACCTTTTTCTTTAGCATCTCTGACCTGGTCTTCCAAAAAGGAAAGCAAAGCTCTTTTACTTAGGAAGCTAGAATCAATTACCTCCCCCGCTAGTATGGGGAAACTATCTTTGAGAAGCGTTACCTGACCATCTTTAGACACATGCTCAATTCTAACCTGCGTCTCCTTATTCAGGGTAACTGATTTTTCATTATTCCGGAAATCTCCACTCGACATGGTTGAGACATGAGATTTGGAATCTGCAGACCAGGCTCCCATGGAATGAGGATTATTTCTGGCGTATTGCTTAACAGGTTTTGGAGCTCGTCGGTCTGAGTTTCCTTCCCGTAAAACAGGGTTTACAGCAGAGCCTTTGGCTACATTATATTTTTTCTGAATTTCCTTTTCTTCTGGTGATTCTGGATCCTCCGGATAATCAGGAATTTTGAATCCCTTTTCTTGCAACTCCTTGATGGTGGCTGTCAACTGAGGAATGGAAGCTGAAATATTAGGCAACTTAATGACGTTCGCTTCTGGTTTTTTTACCAACTCGCCAAGTTCAGCAAGATGGTCCGGAACCTTTTGTTCAGGACTGAGGTAATCGGGAAATTGTGCCAGGACCCGGGCTGCCAACGAAATATCTCTCAATTCAACCTCTATACCAGCTGCATCAGTAAATGCTTCAATGATAGGCAATAGGGAATGGGTGGCTAAAAAGGGAGCTTCATCTGTTTTCGTATAGATGATCTTTGCTTTATCCTGACTCATTTTTTAAGTTTTGCTTTACTATGAAAGGCATTTTAAGAAGCTGCAAAAATATAAATTCTGAGGGTTTCGCGCTGGAAAGGTTTCTTCACCAGTTGTCCTAATATCCAGTGGCTTTGTAG
>JABDJM010000246.1 GCA_013002475.1 Saprospiraceae bacterium
ACAAGTCATCAAGCACGGCATGGGGTTGGTAGTGCGCATATATATAGTGTGCGATCGCTTCATAACGGACCGGATTTGGAACTCCATCTGTATTATCAAACCATCCGTTATCCGGAACTTTTGAAAAAACAACCACGGGTACATCCAAAGTTTCGAGCAAAGCGATATTCCTTTGTTGTAGCTCTTCTGTCACCGTATTCTGCATGTATTGGTTAAAATAACTGGGCACTCCTCGCTGTGTATAGAAATACAGCATTGGGTTATTTGAAAGGTCTATGAAGGTAGCTTCAGGAGCAAAATTATTGTCCATAAATGATAGGAACTTAGGAAAAGGTTGATCGCCGGTGATCCTTTGGATCTTCTCCCCGGAAACCTTCGGTGCTTCCCATTGCTCGACCCGCGGAATGACTTGCTCAAGAATATTTTTGTAGCCACTAGTACCTGGATGCTTAAAGGCGTGCAACAGAAAAAGCAATGCACCAACACTTATAAGCAAACGGGTCCAGGTCCCTTTCAGAAAGTAGAATAGACTAAGAAAGATCCCCAACCAAAAATAGGAGCTAATGAAACCATCTGAACCCTCCACAAATCCATGCCTGACCAAGCCTCGCTGAGCATTGAAAAAGTAGTAGCCTATCAAAAAGAGAATGGAGAGAGGAAGGAAGATTTTACCCTTTGGTTTTTGGAAGAAATGGTAAAGCAACAGGACACCAAGTATGAATGGAAATAATACATACTGAAACTGAAAAGCAGCATCCGCGGAATTCCCGATACTAGGATATCCATGGGCCTGGCCTGCTCCAAAATAGCCAAGTGCCTGAGAAAAATGATCGGCCAAGGAGTAATCCGAAAGCCACTCAACCAGTAAAAACAAAATGAATGAATCGATCAATAAGGCTATTCCCAGCCCAAGGATTAGCCATACTTTTTTCCAGTCAAAATGATGGGCCACTAACCAGACGAGGACCAGAAGACTTCCCGCTATAGCGGATAGCCCTACCTCTAGTTTCCAAACTACGAGGAAGACCAGCCAGCTTAGGAGCAAAACCATTCTTTCCATGGTTATCCCTTCGGAAAGTCTTAAAAGCAAAAATGGGGTGACCAGGGCCATGGCCATTGCGCCCGGAATAAATGAAACCAGCAAAGGCAACAGTAGGATGAGAATAAATGGAAAAAATGATTGATCCAGGGCCTTTCTTAAAAACGAAAAGGAAACCCAGACAAAGATCATTTTTGGCAGAAAATCATAGGCCAAAAAATCCAGGCTTCCATCATAACCATGCAACAGTGTGTACAGTGTCGAGCTGTCAATATCAGATAAAAGATGAGAGGATAAAGCCTGAAAGAGGGGCCACTCGCCAAACTTAAACCAGCGCATGATCCCGTTGGCCTCATTGGCCAACTCAAACATATCCGTCGGGCGTCCCATTTGCAGCCATTGGCTTGACAAACCCACAAGCCCCATTAAAAGCCCTGGTAGGGCATACCTTCCCAGGAAGCCTTCCAGGTCCATAGCTCTTCTTCGTGATCTTGGAGCAAACCAAAAAAACCAAAGGATACAAATAAAGAGAAACACAAACCAAAATGAAAAGCTTGGACTCAGGGCATGCCATCCTTTATGATTGCCAAAAAAGTAAAGCTCTCTTCCAAGGACAACAGCAAAAGGGATCCAAGCCAGCGGCATGAGTTTCCTTGGAAATTCATGCGGCAGGGTCAAACCAATTCGGGTGATCAGCAAGGTCAATCCCCAAATAATGAGTAGGCTTATTAACCAAAGCCAATGAAAGGACAATTCGAATACTGGACGTATTCCGATACTGAGGCCTGTTGCAAATATGAATAGTGAAATAAAATGAGCCCAATCTGCTCTTTTTGTAAGAAACTCTGAGGTTAGTTGCCAAACACGTGCGGTCACAGCCACCGTCATCAACATGATCTCAGTCAATACCTGCGGAGAATCCATCAGGCGAAACCATAGCAATGCCAATCCGATTCCAGCAAAAACCTGCCAGGGTCTGATCCTTTGAATTTCCTCCTTTTGAATCAGGTTCCGGGTAAGAAAAAGTCCCAGGCCAGTTGCGCCGATAGTTAGCAGCAAACTTTTATAGAAGGCCCCAACCCTTTTTCCCACGTCTACGCCTTCCGCTGTGGCCTGCCCGGGGATAACTACTTCCCCAGGTACTAGCTCAAATCCAATTCGTAAAAACAAGTACCAGGACAGCCAGGAAGTGATCGCCAGGAAGATCAGCAGCAGCGGATGCTGCAGAAGTGATTGTAGTTGGTTTTGATTCTCCTGGCTTTGCATTTAGGTGACCAAGATAGGGAATGAAAAGATTGCTGAACTGCCTACGTGCTTTGGCAGGCAGATTGCTGATTGCTGATTGCTGATTGCTGATTGAATAAACAATTAACAATCTCTCCAATCAACAATCTTTCAAATTACCAACCCGGCACAAAATTAAATCCAAACACGCCTTTGCGATCAGCTCCGCTCAGCTGCCAGGCATAATAGGGCTCCAGGATCAAGGCCCCAAAGAGATTGATCCGTAAAGAAAAACCAGTGCTAAAGACCACAGTATCGCTGATCTGATCCATATCAATAAAGGCAGATCCGGCATCAAGGAAAGCACCTATCTCTGTAAAGAGAAATTTGGATTTTAGCAAAGCCAATCGTTCAGGGCCAGTAAAAGGCAAGCGGACTTCCAAATTAGCAACGGCAAACTTGGTTCCGATCAGCTGATCCAATTCTGATTGATTGATGCTATTGAATGCATAGCCATGCATGATGCCCTGCTCTCCTAAAAAGACGGGAGGAAGGTTTTTGCTATCTGTTCCGTATCGTCCAAAATGGAGAAACCGGCCCGCGACTGTGATCGGCTTTAGTCGAACATATTTTCGAGCGTCAAGAGTAAGCGACTGGAAATTCCAGCGACCAAAGTATTGTTGTCCGCCTACCCGGAAACGATAACCCCGTAATGGAGAAGCTACTCCAAATATGGCATTATCTCCAACGTAGGCAGCATCCAGCGATTGAAGTCCAAAAGGAGATGGTGCATCTAGTTTGGTTTTTTCCTGGAGGACGAGCCGTCCAAAATAATCGTAGTAATTATCGTATCGCTCATTCCGGTAACTATACAGAAAACCAGTAACCCCTGCTTCTATCCTTTGCTGCCTTGAAAAAGGAAAATGTGCAAATACGCCGGCCTGGTCTTCAAAGATCCTCAACAGATCCGTTGGATAATTTCTCACAGGGATCAAGGTTCCACTATTTGTTTGCAAGGTATCCTCCACCGGGAAATAGGAAGTACCCGAGCGATAAGGAATATGACCAAGCTTTGCCCCCCAGGCAAGACGGTTTTTTCGATTGACATAAATGACCTGTCCTCCTGCATCAAAAATATCTCCATTCAGACTCAGGCCTGTAATCAACTGGTTGTTGCCAAGGACATCCCCAAAAAAGGCTGTTACACCTCCCGCCATTGCCGTATTTCCTCCAAAAGAACTTGTCCCTAATCCCACTCCAGCTCCACCAGCCAGATAATCCAGTTTGAATTTTGACCTATACTTAACTCTCCTAAAATCCTCATCATTCAATCTTGGGAGTCTTCCATATTTGAAAAGATTCTCATTTACAACATCCGTTTTATCTCCAGCTACAAGAGGAAG
>JABDJM010000262.1 GCA_013002475.1 Saprospiraceae bacterium
CCCTTTGCTTCGGGCTCGGCTCAATTTGATACCATGATAATCTGCCCCTGTAGCATGGGGGTTATGGGCAGAATTGCCAGCGGTGTCTCAGATGACCTTATGACAAGAGCGGCTGATGTGATATTGAAAGAAAGAAGAAATCTTATCCTTGTGCCGAGAGACACTCCCTACTCATTGATCCACATCAATAATATGAAAACGATCACAGAGGCCGGTGGAATTATCTGCCCGGCTTCGCCTTCTTTTTATTCTAAACCTATGGACTTTGAAGAGCTGGCTGCTACTGTCGTAGACCGGGTTTTGGATCTGGCTGGTTTGAATATCGATACCTATCGCTGGCAAGAAAGTTAAAGCACCTCGGCCACCACAAAAATACTTCCGCAGACCAGCACGAGATCTTTGGCTTCAGCCCTCCGAATTGCTGAAGCAAATCCTCTTCTTACGCTTGAATAGGATTTGCCATTCAGACCAAAAGGCTCCGCAATTTTTTGCAACTTATGTTGTGGCATTCCTCTTGGAATATCTGCTTTTACAAAGTAGTACTGCGCATCCTTCGGCAATAGCTCTAACAAGGGTGCAATGTCCTTGTCTTTTACAGTTCCAAAAACAATATGAAGTGAACCTCTCGAAATTTGATCAAGGCTATCAAGAAGGTTTTTGATCCCCGCCAGATTGTGCGCTGAATCGCATAGGACCATAGGATCTTTTTGCCTGAGAACCTGGAACCTCCCAAAAAACTTTGTCCGGTTTCGTATCTGCCTTAATGAGGAAACAATCTTCTTTTGCTCGAATGGCATACTTTCTGCTTTGGCTAGCAGCTTATATGCAGCCAATGCTGCCCGCAAGTTCTTTTCCTGATATGATCCGGCTAGATCAGACTTGAGATTCCATTTCTCTCTTCCTGATCGAAGAGCAAAATTTGATCCCTTCATATTCCAGGAATACTCACTAAGATCAACGACATCTGCCGCATAGTTAATTGGAGCATCTTTTTGTTTTGCCTTTTTCTCAAACACGCCCTGGACCTCTGCTTGCCGTTCTCCGATGATCACCTGCCTGCCTCGTTTAATTATCCCGGCTTTTTCTTTTGCAATTGCTGGGAGTGTGTTCCCTAAAAATTCCTGATGATCAAACCCAATATTGGTGATCAATGAAAGAATCGGGTCCAGGACATTGGTGCTGTCGAGCCGTCCTCCTAAGCCAGTTTCAATGACCGCATAATCTACATCCGAATCAGCAAAATGATGGAAGGCCATCACGACAGTGATCTCAAAAAAACTGGGATTGATTTCATCGAATAGAGATCTGTTATCAATTACAAATCGGATCACATCCTTTTTTGGAATGAAGTTTCCGTTTATCTTGATCCGCTCTCTGAAATCCTTATAGTGCGGACTTGTATACAGCCCGATCTTTCGCCCCTCATGAGCAAGGAGACTAGCCAATATATGAGAGCAAGAACCCTTTCCATTGGTTCCTGCAATATGAATGCTCTTAAATTCTTTGTGGGGATTCCCAAGCTCTCTTAGAAGGGCTCGGATATTCTTAAGATCCTTTTTGAATGCTACTGGCCCTTGCCTTTGAAACATGGGCAGCTGAAAATAGAGATAGTCGAGGACCTCTTTGTAACTCATCGCCCAAATGTAATATGCCTTTGGAAAAGGCAAACCATTATCAGGCTTATTTCAGTTTGAAAATGATGGTGATGGTTCCACACTGCCGATCAATCGTCCCTTCTGTGAACTTATACTTCCTCGCGCTTCGCTCCGCTGTGGCAATGAGTCCTGGATTGTTGGTTGTAGAGCCAACCTGCGTATAGTTTGAAGAAACAACTTTTCCGGTTGAATCTACACAGACCTTGACGACTACCTTTCCGGTTTTCTGCGTATCATTCGTGATCTTAGGTGCATACAGAACGCCACGATTTCCTAATCCTCCACCAATAGAACCAGCACCGGTACTGATCCCCTCTAGCGCCTTTCCATCAGGAGCACCATCAGGTTGTCCCTGATCACCAGGATTTCCGGCGTTTCCAGAACCCTGGCCTGATCCACTTAATCCACTACTGATGGCATCCTTTAGAGCCTGAGCTTCAGCATCTCGTTTCCGCCTGGCTTCAGCATCGGCCAGCCGTTTGGCTTCTACCGCCTCTTGTCTTTTCCTTTCAACCTCTATCCTCTTCTGATCCAGCTCCTCTTGTGCTTGTTGTTCAGCCAATGCTTCTTCCCGTTGCCTTTTTAATTCTTCCTTTCGCTTTTTCTCTTTTTGACGCTTGATAGCGATCTCCTGAGAATTCTGGTCCCGATTGATATCTCTACTAGGTTTGGGTTCAACCTTGGTTTTTACAGGTTT
>JABDJM010000265.1 GCA_013002475.1 Saprospiraceae bacterium
GGTTTGGCCAGGAAGATCGGGCTCGATGAGGGTATCCGAAGGTTCTATAGAGCTAAACGAAAGGGCATTTTGGTATGCCTGGATGCTGATACTACTGTGGAACTAAATTATTTGAAGGCCATTGAGGATTTATTTGAGGAACAGCCAGCCTGCCCTGCTGCCTCGATCCGCTACGCTCATCCATTGGGTGGGCTTTCTCAGGATCACAGGCTAGCTATTGTTCAATACGAGTTGCACCTGCGAATCTTCCTGGGCCTGAAACGATGGACCGGTTATCCCTACGCCTTTGAAAGTATCGGTTCTGCGATGGCGGTCCGATCTCTTGACTATTGCAAACAGGGTGGAATGAACACACGGAAAGCAGGGGAGGATTTTTACTACATCAATAAATTCACTCCTCTTGGTGGTTTTGGCGAGATCAACAATACTTGCGTTTATCCTTCGGGAAGGATAAGTGATAGGGTGCCATTCGGAACAGGAAGGGCGATGCAGGATGTGTTGGCTACCGGAGAGGAATGGAAGACTTATCCACCCAGTGCTTTTGCACTGCTAAGAGGGCTCTTTGCCATGAGCCGGGGTGAGATGAAAAATTGGCAAAGCAGCCTTGCTGATACACCGCTTGGGAATTATCTGATAGAAGCGAAATTTAGTGAGGGGCTATCAGAATTAATACTCCACACGGCCTCCGAGGAAGCTTTTCGAAAACGTTTTTTTCGATGGTTTGATCCTTTTCGGATTATGAAATATTTGCACTTCGTTTTGGAAGCTGGAGCCGACAAAATCGGCGTTGTGGAGGCGGGCAATTTTCTTCTCAAAGAGAAAGGTCTCCCTCCAGAAGAGGACCTTGAAAAAATGTTAGCTGTGTTCCGATCTTCAGCCTTCTTTAATGCAGTGCCGGACGGATCTCCAACTGTTCAATGACTTCAGACTCTCTTTCGACCCACCATTCCAGGCGATCATAGACTTTCTGTTCAGGAAAGTAATTCAAAGCCATTTTCACAAAGATGTGACCATGCTTCGCTTCGCTCGCCCAGAGAAGTTTGTAAAAGCGTTTGAGCTCAGGATCTTCCAATGCATCACTAACCATACGGAATCTTTCGGCACCTCTAGTTTCCAGCACCGAAGCAATTAGCAGTCGATCCATGAACCGTTCATTTCTCCCAGAATGGCATTGTTTGATCAAGGCCTTTACGTAGGGGTCTTCACCCATTTGAGAGGGTAGAGAAATTCCCCTCGCTACCATAAGTTTATAAACTTGTTGGAAATGTTCTAATTCCTCAATAGCCGTCTCAATTAGCTCGGGTATGATCTCTTTTCGGTCAGGATATTTCGCGACAAAACTCATAGCCATGGCAGAAGCTTTTCTTTCACTATCCGCATGGTCCACCAAAAAGGCATCGAAATCGTTTATCACAGCATCGATCCATTCTTTTTTGCTGGGTACCGCAATGTCCAGATTCAGTTTCATCTTCTCTTTTTTGCGAATATAATGGGAGCTGAACGGCCAGAAAGCCATTATAACCGAAAATTGCAGGGAAAGAGGCATTTTTATTGCGGTAGTCTCTCTAATATTGTAGGGTCTAGACTTCAAACAAATAAAACGTGCATAAACTCCTTTCGTTTTTTCTCTTTCTGATACCCTTTTCCGGTCTTAACGGACAATGTCCCAACTCCACAGTTACCGTAGAAATTACTACGGATTTTTACCCTTATGAATTGTCCTGGACCCTGAATTTACTGAACGGAACAGAGCTTGAATCTGTCTCTCTGCAGGAAGAAAATACAGGGGCTAACGAAACAGTCAGTTGGGACGTATGTGTGGATGAAGGCGAGTGTGCGGTTTTCTCCATTTTTGATTCTTATGGAGATGGGATTTTTCAACCGGGAGGATACAAATTGTATTTGGATGGTGCCCTACTAGTTGAAAGTGGATTCTCTGGCTCAGAAAGCCAAACTACGATCAACTGCGGTCCAGGAGAATCCTGTTTATCCGGGGATACTATTACTATAGGAACTCATGTCAGTCAGGTAGACGATCATTGGTATGTATTTGTCCCCGACACTTCCGGTCAATTTGAATTAAGTACTTGTGAATTAAATACCTGCGATACAAAGATCTGGGTGTATGATAACTGCGACGGTTTTGAAAGCGTGGAAGACAATCAGGGTACCTTGTTTTATGATGATAATTTTGGTGGTTGTGGGGAGCAGGCTTTTGTTCTTGCTGAATTTGCAGCAGGCACTCTTTATTACATTCGAGTTGGAGATGACATGGATGCCTGTGCAGACCCGATAACCTGGGAACTCTCTTATCTGGGACCTATCATGGGATGCACAAATCCTTCGGCCTGCAACTATAATCCTGCGGCATCCTTGGATGATGGTTCATGCATTTACCAACCTAGTCCCGAATGTCCTCAGGCACCAGACTTGCTGCTTGATCAGGACCAGTTGATTTCAAGTTTATATCTGGCCAGTATTGACAATGATGATCCTTGTTTGATCGAGGAAGGTTGTCTGACGGGTTATGGAAAAAGAGATATCATTCGATTTTCGACGGTGATTGCCAACATTGGAGATTTGGATTATTTTATTGGAGAACCAGATGAAAATTCGGACCAATTCACCTTTAATAATTGTCATAATCACTGGCATTACGATGGATATGCCGAGTATCTTTTATTCGATGAGGATGGCCAGGAATTGGCGATAGGCTTCAAAAATGGATTTTGTGTGATCGATCTGGGCTGTACCACAGGCTCTCCTCAATACAATTGCAACTACATGGGTATTACCGCGGGTTGTTATGATGAGTATTGGGCGGAACTGGAATGCCAGTGGATCGACCTTACTGATGTTCCTGATGGTGACTATACATTCGTCACCAGAGTTAACTGGGATAATGCTCCTGATGCCTTAGGCCGTTATGAAAAAGATACATTGAACAATTGGGCGCAGGCCTGCATCCGAGTCGACAGAAGCTTTGGAGATCTTACTTTTCAGTTGATCCAGGATTGCCCGACTTATACGGATTGTCTTGGTGAACCTTATGGAAATGCTCAAATAGATTGCAAAGGCGAGTGTGGAGGTGCAAGTTTGCAGGGAGACCTGAATGATGATGGAACACAGGATGCGGATGACGTTCAAATGTATGCTGAGGGCATAATGAGTGGATCGATCGAATTGACTAATTGTTCTGACATCAGTTCGGATGGTCAGCTGGATGTAATGGACGTCTCCTTATTGGCAAGTTGTCTTACCTACGGGAATACTCATGTGCATCAAGCCACTGGTCCGCATGACCATTGCCGGTTTGGTTTGGACATTAGTACGGATGAAGAATGGGCCTCACTCGCAATTTTGGATCACGTCCCAGGCGAGTATGTAGATATAGGATTGAAAAATCCAAGTTCCCAGGTGGTAGCTTATCAGTTTTCCATGAGCGGCTTTAGCATGGCCAGTGCCGAATCTTTACTCGACCCGGTTGCGTTTTCTGCTCAGCCCATGATAGAACCGATCAGCAAACAGGTGATGGGCTTTTCAACTGACACCACGGTCATAGAAAGATCTCCGGATTTTATTCCCTTATTAAGAATTCATATTCTCGAAGAATCCAGTGATTCAATTTGTATTGTAAACATTAAAGCCATTATCAATTCAAATATTCACAGGGTGAACCCAGAAATTGAAAATGGATGTTCCCTGATTAGCTCCGTTACTGAGACCCTCTCAGGATCTTTCAACGTATTTCCCAACCCGGCTAAAGAAAAGATCCATATTCAATGGGAAGACATATCGGTTGAAATGATCCAGGTTATTGACGTCTTTGGGGTTCAGATTTACGAAACCCCAGCCCAATTGAATAGGACAGGCGACCTGCAAGTGAAAGACCTTCCGAAAGGGGTGTATTTTGCCAAGCTCATTTCGCCAGATGGATTCAGGACTGCAAAGTTCCTTGTCCAATAATTTCATCCCAATTTTCTAAAATGTACTTTTGGGCATGTCCAAATCCTTCCAGGCATTTGTCCTTATTGCTGCCCTGTTGTTTGTAGCCAACTTATTTTTTGGAAATGGCCTATTGAGAATCCTGGAGCCATGGGAATTGGATTTTCTCAGGTATTCCAGGACCGCAGAAAGCATTAACTCCATACCGGCCCTGGTACAATCTTTTGCTCTTGATTCTTTTGGGCCAGATAGCAATTACTTGCGCTTAGGCGGTTTGGGGATCATGCTTTTCTCCCTGTTTGCCTTCATAAGCTTATCAAGGCCCTTATTCGGAAGAGAAGTGACCACAGCCTTTTTTCTGGTGGCAGCTTCCAGTCCTGTTTTGGTGTTTCTGATGAAAATTTCCATTCCAGATCTATGGTTGGCCGGGGTTCATCTAATGAGTATCCCCTTTCTGTTAAGAGGATTAAAGCAACCACAAATTATCTGGTCTACCGGATTCGGAATCCTGATGTTGCTGGGAGGATTTATGCATCCGGGCCCAAATCTGCTGTGGTATCTACTTTGGATCGGAGCCTTGATCGTCTTACACCCCCAGGGTAAAAGATTGATTAATATTCAATACTGGTGGCCTTTGCCATTTTTAGTATATCAATATTTTTCGATTGATCCGGGAGATGGATGGCTCTTTTATTGGGGTTCTGTGAAGCCACTATTTTCACTGCTTATCTTTTTTCTGATTCCCATTATTTGGGTTGGATTTTTTAGTGGGGGATTGAGGGATCTTTTTTGGAAGGTTCGGAAAAAAGAAGAGTCAGGCCTGATCTTTCTTAGTTGGTTTATTGCTGCATTTTTCACTCTTTCACCTGCTTTGGGACTTCTCTTTTTATTGATCGCGGCAAAGCAGCTCCAGCTCTTTTTTACAAATAACTATCCCTGGAAATCCTGGGTAAGATCTGCTGAGGTGTTTGCTCTGATCTCTTTTTTCCTGCTGGCAATAGCCTTTGTGTTTAACCAGTTTGAAAGCCTTGGTGCGGGGGCCTTGCGATATACACTCATCGTGATCGGGCTTTTTTGGGCTTCAGCCTTTTGGGCTGTGATTGGAGTTTTTTCGGTTGACCGTTCATGGATCGTTGGCGGGAAAGCATTTGTTGGTCTTGTCCCTGTGTTTATCGCCATCATCTTGCTCCTCCCTTTTTTGGAAAGAGATAATAATTGGCAAAAAGAATTACTGGTAAAACAGGTTCCTGAATTTCTCGAAAAAAACGATCTGCCTGTGGAGGTTCCGATTTGCTTTGCGGATAGTCTGAAAGCTGACCCTCAATTATCCATTTTGCTAGAGCTGTCAAAGCATAGTCCTTCAAATGGAAAACCTTGTCTGAGCTTACAGGTTGTTGGGCAACAAACGGATAAAAGGAAATTGACTGATAAATTTCCCCTTCCGATCACCGGAAAGCCAGTTGGGGAAAGGTATTATCTGGAGCTTGAGAATTAGGCGCTGGTAAAAACGAAAAAGAGTGCCACTAATACAACGACGGTGATCACAACGACTACGGTCAGGATCTTTTTGGCCTCCTTCCGATTTTTGGCTTCAATTCTTCTCTGTTTCTTTGATTTCGACATAGCTAGCTAAAGTTTTACCAGAGAAAAATAATGGCATTTCCCTGTTAATCAAAATTTTTAGCGAATTGCATCCTCATAATAGCTCACAATTCTTGGATCTACCATGATATCCCTGGGTTGGAGTGGTTTTTTTAGCACAATTCCTTCCAGGGTTCGGCATCGTGAAAGAGCAACATAGGTTTGGCCATGTTCAAAGGCGCCCCTTCCCATATCAATGATCACCCGCTCAAATGTTTTGCCCTGACTCTTATGGATGGTGATCGCCCAGGCAAGCTTGATAGGAAACTGCTTGAAGGTCCCTACTACCTCAGATTTAATTTCGTCTCCGTCATTTTGTGGAGCCCGGTACTTGCGGATCTCCCATTCCATTTTTTCAAGAGTGATCTCATCCTGCTTACCTCCCTCATCCACTAATACTTTGACCTCATCAGGATCAAGGTGAACGACCTTGCCAATGGTACCATTAACAAACCTCCGCTGAGGATCATTTTTTATGAACATCACCTGGGCTCCAAGCCTAAGCTTGAGAATGCCCTCAGATGGAAAAAGGTGTGGGGCAAAACTTCCGGTGGTCCTGGCAGTATACGTCAACTCAGGACCCGGCAAAGCTTCCAGGCGTGATTTATTAATGGCATCCACCGTTGCATTTCTCGCAGAGAGCGTTACATAGAAATCACTCGCCTCAAAATCAGGTACATGGCGTTGATTCAGATCTTCCAGATCATCATAATCCGCATGACTCATCCGAACGTTATCCAGGATCCGCAAAAAGTGCCTTGAGGTTTGGCGATAAGCTTCCTGCAGCTCGATCATTTGAACAGGAGCTTGCCGCATTACATGAGCAGAAAAGAAATAGGGGCTCTTATAGGTTTGGGTAAACATCCTTCTTTCTACGTCTGACCTCACCACCGGGGGAAGCTGAAACAGATCTCCGAAGAAGATCATTTGAACAGCCCCATAGGGATTGGAGTCCTCCCTATTGATCCTTAGGAAGTAATCAATGTTGTCAAGCATATCTGCCCGTACCATAGAGATCTCATCAATAATGATACAGTCTAATTCTATGAACAACTTCCGGAATCTGCGCCTTTTGATCTCGCTCTGGTTGAGCAGCCGTGGAGGAAAACCAAAAAAGGAATGAATAGTTTGTCCCTGGACATTTAAAGCTGCAATGCCGGTCGGTGCCAGGACAACACATTTTTTCTTGGTGGTATTCCTAAACAACTGAAGGAGCGTGGACTTACCAGTTCCTGCC
>JABDJM010000288.1 GCA_013002475.1 Saprospiraceae bacterium
TTGAAACCAGTGTGACCGGCAGCGATCAAACGTGGGCATGCCTCAAGCCAGAAAAGAGTAAAGAAAATTGTGATCAACACGTTCGCCACCTTGATAACCACGAAGCGAAGTGCCTGTTTTTCCAACCTCAATTTTGCGAAGGGCAGGGCAGCTAATGTATCTAATGCGATGATCCCTGCAAAGTATTGTACGAATCTTGAATCCTCAGGACGGGTAAGTAAGCCTGCAATTTGTTCAGCGGAAAAGTAGACCATGACCATGGCCAGCAAGGTGAAGATGGCCAGTGGTAAGGCCGCCGATCGAAAAGCCTGATTCCGGTCAGCCTGTTTGGCGCCAAACCTGAAGAAGGCCGTTTCCATTCTGAAGGTGAAGATCACCATGAGTAAGGCTGCAAAAGCATACATCAAACCATGGATCCCATACTGGTCTTTATTGGGCCCATTGAATATGTAGGTCAGGTAAGGGGTAAGCAGGATGTATTGAAGTATCCTACTCAAAATATTGCTCACCCCATAAATGACTGTTTCACCAGCCAGGCCTTTGATCAATGACATATATAAGAGATAAGCTCCCGGGAATTGCCAGGTACAATTTTAGGTAAATTCGGCAAATGTTCGGTTAGAACGTTCATGCTTTCGTACCTTGTTGCGCTAAAACGAAAAGAATACCATGCTAGATCTCCCCCTTCTTAAAAAAATCTGTGAAACCCCCGGGGCCCCCGGCTTTGAGCAAAGGATCCGGGCACTTGTCCTCGAAGAGGTTAAGAGCCTCGCTGACGAAGTGCAAGTGGATGCTATGGGGAATGTCATCGCCATAAAGAAAGGTCGCGAGCCCAAAAAAGTAATGGTGGCAGCTCACATGGATGAGATCAGTTTCATTGTAACTAAAGTGGATGAAGAGGGCTTCGTGAGATTCATTCCCCTGGGAGGTTTCGATCCAAAGACCTTGACCTCACAGCGTGTGATCATCCATGGAAAAGAAGACATCATCGGGGTTATGGGAAGCAAACCAATCCACCTGATGAAACCAGAGGAACGCACTAAGGCGGTCCCTATCGAGGAGTACTTTATTGATTGCGGTAGGAGCAAAAAAGAAATGGATCAGATCGTGGAAGTTGGTAACCCAATTACCCGTGAGCGAAGCCTGATCGAAATGGGAGAATGCATTAACAGCAAATCACTTGACAACCGGGTCTCTGTTTATATCCTGATTGAAGTGCTGAAAGCACTTCGGGGAAAAGAGATCCCCTATGACCTATATGCGGTCTTTACTGTGCAGGAGGAAGTTGGGCTGCGAGGTGCAATTTCTGCCGCCGGTCATATTGATCCTGATTATGGTTTTGGGCTGGATGTGACCATAGCTTTTGATGTTCCCGGTGCGCAACCACATGAGCAGGTCACTCAGCTTGGCGGTGGAGCGGCCATCAAAGTTCTGGATGGATCCACTATTTCTGACTACAGAATGGTTTCATATTTGAAATCAAAGGCAAAAGAACACGAGATAAAGTGGCAACCTGAGATCCTTCCAAAAGGGGGAACCGATACAGCAGGCCTTCAGCGATATGGCCCAAGGGGATCAATTGCCGGAGCTATATCAATACCCTTAAGGCACATCCATCAAACCATTGAAATGGCAAACAAAAAGGATGTTTCTGCTTGCATAGAACTGTTGAAAGTAGGTGTTTCGGAGTTGGACACCTTCGATTGGTCATTTAAGTAGGTTTGCATAGGGATTAGCACGGACCCCCCCAAACAACATTTCTCAATTTTGTTGCCACAACAAATAAAATTTGGAAATTTGGCATTCTCACAACTGATTACCACCATAACAAGGATATTGTCACTATTTTCCTTAACTTTGCAGGGAATTATTTTATGGTTTCCTGGAATCACTGAAATACGCCTTACTTCCAATTCCCCTTCCAAGCCAAAATACCCTTTGGTGAAACCAGGTTTTGATTCCAATGCCTTTGGAATTAAACTATAAACCAAGATAATTCATACGGGAGAAGGTCGGATTCGGCCTTCTTTTTTTAGTTTCACAATTACCAATAATTTCATAGGGGATCATCGGTTGGATTGGCCTTTAATTTAATGTCATTCCGTTGTACTTTTGCGGCTTAATTAACCTCACCTGTATATGAAAAAAATTGGTGTCCTGTTTGGTCAGGAAAATACATTCCCGCAAGCCTTTGTGGATCGGGTAAACTCTAAGGGAGTAAAGGGAATTCATGCTGAACTATGTCAAATTTCGGAGGCTAGGCAGTTTATTCCCAATGATTATGCTGTCATTGTTGACCGGATCTCTCAAGATGTTCCTTTTTACAGAGCGTGGCTAAAAAATGCAGCTTTGACCGGGACCGCTGTGATCAACAATCCATTTTGGTGGAGCGCCGATGAAAAGTTCTTTAATAATGCCCTTGCTGAGCAAGTTGATGTCCCGGTTCCTAAAACCGCACTACTGCCCTCCAAAGAGCGGCCAGATGATACTACTGGGAATTCTTTTCGCAATATGAAATTGTTGGAGTGGGAATCTATCTATGAGTATTTAGGTGGCTTTCCCCTTTATATGAAGCCCCATGCCGGTGGTGGTTGGAAATCTGTTTACAAGGTGAACAACGAACAGGAGCTATTTGAAGCATATAATGAAACTGAGCAATTGGTAATGATGCTGCAGGAGTGTGTAGATTTTGATGCTTATTTCCGCTGCTATTGTATTGGCAATAAGTATGTGAAGATTATGCCATATGAACCTAGAAATCCGCATCATCTCCGATATGTTGCCGATTTTGATGTTTCCCAGAAACTTTTGGACACAGTTAATGATTATGTACATAAGTTATGCGGGGCCCTGGGCTATGATTTCAATACAGTTGAATTTGCGGTCCGAGATGGCATACCTTTGGCCATAGATTTTTGCAATCCTGCACCAGATGCTGAAGTTTCCAGTGTCGGGGAGGAAAACTTCGAATGGGTAGTAGAGCATATGGCTTTATATGCCATCGAAAGGGCTAAGGCCCAAAAACCAGGGAGAACGAATTTGACCTGGGGACAATTCATTCAGGGGTCTGTAAAAGAACGAGTAAAAACAAAATAGGGAATATCCCTATTTGAAAATTTGGAGTCATGGTAAGAGCTGCAGTTCTGGATATGTATGACGGAGGACCCGGACAAGGGATAAGGGCTATTCGAGAAATCCTCGAGAAATACAGCGGAGTGATCGAATACGAGTGGTTTGATGTCAGAGATAAGGCTGAGGTTCCCGATATGAGCTTTGACTTGTACATAGGAACTGGCGGACCTGGTTCACCTTTTGATCTAAATGCACCCTGGGATAAAGAGCTCTTTGACCTGGTCGATTCTATCTTGGAACACAATAAAAAAGCATCAAAGAAAAAATATCTTTTTTTGATCTGCCACTCTTTTCAAATGGTCTGCATCCACCTAAAGATCGGAGAAGTCTCAGAGCGAAAGTCTAGATCATTTGGAACGTTTCCTTGCCACCTATCTAGAGACGGACGCCAGGACCCCATTATGGGTAAATTAGGAGATCCCTTCTATGTAGCTGACTTCCGAAACTGGCAAGTTGTAAAACCCAATGAGGAGGTTTTGGAAAACATGGGCGCAAAAATTCTGGCTCTGGAAAAAATTCGGCCTCATGTGGATTTGGAAAGAGCGATCATGGCTGTTCGCTTTTCTGATGAAGTATTTGGGACCCAATTCCATCCAGAGGCGGACCCACACGGCTTGATGGAGCACTTTCAGCAACCGGAAAAGAAGAAACACGTTCTTACTACCTACGGGGAGGAAAAGTTCCAGACTATGATCAGGGATTTGGCTCACCCGTTAAAGATCCAACATACTCATGATGTCATAATTCCCGGGTTTATTAATTCTGCCCTGGAAAATTTAATTAGCGAGGCTAAACC
>JABDJM010000328.1 GCA_013002475.1 Saprospiraceae bacterium
AGATTCAGGAAGAACCCGCTTAATTCAACTTTGAGGATATCCTCAGAATCAGGGAATGCATCAAAATAATTATCAAGCGTTCTTGACTGCCCCATTAAAATAAATGGCGCACTAAACGCGAGGAGGATTATCAACTTTTTCATTTGGTTTATTTAAAGTGGAAAAACGATTAATAATTTCTGAGAGCTGGTCCAGACTTACTTTTGTCTTTATTTCGATGATCGTTTGCTGATCACCTTCATAGACAAGGGCGGTTAAATATCGGATCCTGTTTTCATCTCCCAACATTCTGAGAGCAACCTTAGTATTTGATTCGCGGACATAGATCATCTGATCATATCCGATTCTATCCAGGTCAGTCAATAGTTGATCAAAACGATCACCATCTATTGCCTCGGCTGATTCTGTATTAAGTAAACGAACCTTTTTGATGTGCTTAAAAAGAGGTTTCAATTCATCATCCACAAACCATTTTGCAATGGTTATGGGAAGTTTGCCAACTCCAATTTTGGTTACATTTTTTCGGTCGGCTCTTTTTGTCTCCCGCATAAATTTCTTTACCGGAGAAGATTGTCCTAATGCCATTCCTGCCCACAAAATTGCGAGCAGGGTGACAAGAATTTTTGGGGAATGCATGGTTTTATGAGTTTAATTTTTGTCTTCAAGTTTATCCAAATGTTCTCCTCCGGGCAAGCTGATCTGATCGGACAGCCTTGCCAGTTTGTCAAGCTTGATGTTACCCACAAAGGAGAGCATCACAAATTCATCTGAACCCCCTACCATCATTAGCAACTCCTTTATTACATCCCCATCTTCATCGATCAGGAAGTTGACATCCTGTCCCTTATCCCGAACGAGCATTAATGGTTCGTACTGACTTTTTTTGATGATCGAGTTAAACTCTTTGTAGTGTTGCAGCGGAGATTCCTCTGTAGTTAGGATCCGGATACCCCGCAAGTCCTTTGCTATATCCAGCACCACATCTGCCTCAGGGTCCTTCACATCATCAGGAGCGAGACGGTCCAGCATTTGGAACATTTTGGGGCTTACATATACCATGGTAAATCGCTCATCATCCATGTATTTTTCAAAATGCTTGGAGATGGCGTCAATCTGTGCTGTGGCATTTCCCATAAGGATAGCCGTTGCAAAAAGGAGGCTTAAAAAATATTTCATGACGTTTGATTTAAATTATTATCTGATTTGAATGATTTCTAAATTTTTTGAGGCAGTTGAGATTCCGATCGCTGTTTTGTCCTGGCCTGTTTTCATGTGCATACCCAGCATTGCCAGGGCTTCTTTGGTCTGTTCGTAGGCTGCTATCGCTTCTTGTTTTTCATAGGTTCTGGATTGGGTTGTAAACCAGGTTCCAACGGCTACCAGGACCAAAGCTACTGCAGCGATGCGCCACCAGTTTCGTTGTGGCATTCCTATGACCTTAGCTCCTCCCCTATTCTTTTCTTCAAGAGTATCGAGAGTAGCAAGCCATTTATCATCGGCTTTATGTCCCGGACTCGCCATCCCTTGTTGGGCCACTCCTACAAAAAGTGGTTTTATCATTTCATAATCCTGGTCTATGTCTTTGGATTTCAAAAACTGTCGTAGTTCGTTCTCTTCTGAAAGCGAGGTTTCACCCTCCCAATACTTTTCAATTAAGTGGTCGATCTTTGGATTTTTCATACGGAGATCATTTGTAATTTTTCACGCAACCCTTGTCTGGCGCGATATAGATTTACTTTTACCTGAGAAAGAGTCATTCCTAGTTCCTGGCCAATTTCTTCGTAGGTGAGTTGACCAAATTCCCGAAGCTGAAAAACAGCTTGTTGTCCAAGGGGAAGTGTTTTGAGAATTTTTTCTAATCTCACCATGAGGTCGCTGCGTTCAGCGAGCTGGTAAGGATCAGGGGCCTTATCCACCTTTTCTGGTGCTTTGTCAAGATCCCTGGTCTGATGTGATTTTAATTTTGCCATGTCTATGGAACGGTTCCGGGTCAGGGTAAGAAGCCAAGCTTTCCAGCTTTCAATGTGACTCCATTCTTCCCTTTTTTCCCAAGCCTTAATAAGTACATCCTGAACAGCGTCCTCGGCCAGGTCCTGACGGCCCAGAACACGGTAAGCCACATGGTACAACTGGGTACGCAGAGGCCAAATCCGTTCTTTATATTCTTTGGTACTCATTCGCAAAAAGGACGGTCCAATTCCATTACAGGTTACAGACCTTTTGATTTTTTTCTATCTTGTACTAGCCTTAAACACACCCTTTCCATATAATCCCTTGCATATCAACCTTTTATAACCCAGAAGGAATCCCTTAGGGAATTTCCTTTGATGTTTAAAAAACATGTGCCTTTCGGCATAAAACTGGTTCATTATGAAAAAGGGTATAAGAAAAGCGGATTCCAAGGTAAAACTCTCCGCACTCAAATTCATCAAGAGCATAAAACCAAAAATCCGGCGACAAGAACGTCCCAGTCCACTTCGTGGAAGGGATATTGCCTTTGCCTGATCCTTCCAACGCCATAATTAAGGCTACTTTTACGTTCTAATAGGGGATAAAAACAAATCCTCTTGTCTTTCTATGTTTAAAAAGATAGATAAGCTGTTGATTAACAGCTTTTTTCCTCCTTTTGTGGTCACCTTCTTTATAGCACTTTTTGTGTTTATAATGTCATTTTTATGGTCCTACATAGATAAGATTATTGGGAAGGGAGCTGATCTTTTTATGCTTACAGAATTGATCTTTTATCTCTCTGCTTCCCTAGTCCCTACTTGCCTCCCAATTGCCATCATGATCTCTTCTGTGATGGTTCTGGGTAATCTGGCCGAGCGATATGAATTAACCTCTATGAAATCCGCAGGTGTGCCCCTTTTACGGGTAATGGCACCTTTGATGCTTATCACCGGAGGCATTGCCGTTTTTTCATACCTATGTTCTGACAAACTAATTCCAGTCGCAAACCTTCAATTTAAAACCCGTCTCTATGACATTAAGAGAAACAAACCGACACTAAATCTTGAAGAGGGAGTTTTTAACTACGATTTTAAAAACTTCGTCATGTTCATCGGGAAAAAGGAAAATGATAATCGATCCATCCATGATGTCGTCATCTACGATCATAACACTTATAATAAAAACACCTATCCAAGGATATTTGCCAAGGAAGGAGAAATGTTTACCACCCCTGATGAAAAATATTTTGTCATGCGTTTACGGAACGGTACTCAATACCAGGAAGTGATCCAGAATCGGGATGCTAAAAATAGCTACCCTTTTATGAGGGTTGAATTTGATGAATGGACAAAGGTCTTTGACCTGGGACAATTTGACATCAATGAAAGTGATCAGCGTGTTTATAAATCTCATCATGCAATGCTAAGTCGTCGGCAGTTGTCGAAAGCATTGGACAGCCTTGAGATCATAGTGTATAATAAAGAGGCTTCAATTGCCAATCTCTCTGTCAAATCCTTTCCCAGCATCAACGAAAAGTTAAGGGTTCAATACAAGGACTTACCCAAGGACAAGATCCTAGAAGAAAATCTGAAAGCAAAATACAATAAGCAGGAAGTGGATAAGGATCCTCCCCCCAAGCCTGTCGCAAAAAATAAGTCAAGGTCTCAAGTAGAAAAGGTAGAAGAAAAGCTTCTTGAAAAAAGAGGGACAAAACCCCCAACCGGACATTACCAAAACATTAAGCAGGTAAATCAAGATCCAAAGAAAAGTTTGGAGAAAATTGAAGAGCGGAAAAATTCACAAGCTAAAAATGCAAAACCCTACGCGCAAACAAATCTAGACTCTTTGTCAGAGGCAAACAGTCTGATCCAATTGTTTGATAAAAATGATCAGGGGCTCCTGATCTCAAAAGCCAAAAACACATCCAAAAATGTCAATTCCCAATTGGAAGCTAGCCTTAGGTCCCTCCATAGATTGAAAGAGAACAGGGTGAAACACATTTTTGAATTGCACACCAAGTTCACCCTGGCCGTGGCCTGTGTGGTATTTCTCTTTATTGGAGCACCTATGGGAGCCATCATACGTAAAGGTGGGTTTGGATTCCCTATCCTTGTGGCGATCGTATTTTTTGTGCTGTATATCGTACTGAATATGCTTTTCAAAAAAATTGCTGAGAGTCTGGTGGTCGATCCGGTGCTAGCTGCCTGGATGCCAATACTGGTTATCTTTCCAATTGGAATATTCCTGACCTTCCGAGCAATGAGGGATAAAAAAGTTGTTGACTTTGATCTGCTCATACAAAAAGTCATCTCTATCTTTAAGCGTAACAAAACCTCCAAGGCGGCTTCATGATCGACCAACTTCGCAAAAACATACTTTTTTATTCTCTGACATTTATTTTCCTACTGATTGGCCTCGGACTATTAGCGATGATAGAATCTGGAGATGCGCTTCTTTATTTGGGTCATGACCGATCAGACTTTGCACAAAGCTTCTTCCGCATAATGACTCGCTTTGGAGAAGAGCTTACCTACATTGTTATTCTCCTTGCCTTCCTTTTTGTTGAGTATCGATACGCAGTGTTTGTTCCGATTATAGGAATAATTGTTTCGCTGGTTGCACTGGGTT
>JABDJM010000235.1 GCA_013002475.1 Saprospiraceae bacterium
TCCCAACCCAAGGCTGAAACTCTGTCTTTTGGGTGATTCAAATTCCAAAAAATCCCTTTGGTAAAGGCCTTGATATGGTCCCATTTTCCAGCCAAAGTATACTTCAAAAGGTTCTTAGGTACGGTGAACAGTATCAAAAATAGTGCAAAAATGACCAGACGTAAGCCGGCCTGATTTCTTCTCATAAACAAAAGCCGATTCCGGGTCTGGAAGTACACCTTCAAAGGGCTATCGCCACCGACAGCCAGAGATTCCTTATGATATATGAATACACTAGGGTCTATAAAGACTTTAAATCCGGCCCTGCGGATCTTTTCGCACCAGTCCAATTCCTCATAATATAAAAAGAAAACCTCCGGAAGGGGGCCGACTTTTTCAAGAACCTCTCTGGAGATCATCATAGCTGCCCCGTGAACATATGGTGTTTCCACTTCAGTGGTAAATTGCCCAGTATCGATCTCTTTTTCTCCAAGTGTTCTGTTCCTCCCCGTTATGGTATTAACTTCGGTTGTCCCCGCATACTGGATCATTTGAGTCTCTCCTTTGACCATATCGGGATGATAGTAGATTTTAGGACTGATCGCACCAAGCTTTTCTATTTTCGAAAACTGTCCAACCAATCCGCTGATCAGACCGGGGCCAACTACAGTATCATTATTGATAAAAAAGAGAAAATCGCCATTCGATCGGGCGACGGCCAGATTGTTTCCCCCGGCGAAACCAAGGTTCACATTTGAGCGAATAAAAAGCACATCGGGAAATTCTGCCAGGATCTTTTCCTCCGGGTTCTCCCGGCTACCGTTATCTACAACGATCACTTCAGTCGAAGCATAGGTGGTCTTCTTCAATGACCTAAGCATTTCAAGGGTTGCCTCAGTTTCGTTGAAGTTTACCGAGATAATGGAAACCAGTGCTTGCTTCGCCATTCTGAGAAAATCGGTTTTTGATCTACACAATAATAGGTAGAAAGCTAATCTCTGAAGGTTTCAGGTTAATGAAGCCCCCTAAATGGTTATTGATAAATGGAGGAGTATATTTTACTCACACTTCTGCAGCATAGCAGGAAGGGTCTTTGTAATAATTTGTATGTCCAGCCAAAGACTGCTTCTATCGGCATAATCAATATCCAGTTGTACTCTTTGCTCAGATGTCAAATTATCCTTGCCTAGCGGACTTACTTGCCAAAGACCGGTCAGTCCAGCAGGAGCGAGGAAACGCTTGGCCCAATCATCACGTACCATTTCTTCCGCCTCGTACATAGGAAGAGGCCTGTTACCTACAATACTCATTTCACCTCGTAGGACATTAAATAACTGAGGCAATTCATCGATGCTTGTTTTCCGGATAAACTTACCAATCCTGGTAATCCGCGGATCGTTTTGAAGCTTCACAAAAGTAGCCTCCTCGCCTTCCGTATAGTGGTTCAGGTGAGCAAGTTCTTCCAGCTTTTCATCTGCATCCACAACCATGGACCTGAACTTCAAAAAATCAAAGATTTGGTATCCTCTTCCGACCCTTTTGGATCTGTAGATCACAGGCCCGGGGCTTTCCAGTTTTATTAAAAAAGCAATGAGTAATAAAAAAGGACCTATCAGGATAAGGACTGAAGCGGCAAAAACAATATCAAATATCCGCTTTGGCCAATTCGTTAATTTTGGAAGGTCTTCCTGGCCAACTTTACTTTGCTCAATAAATGAGGCTTTATACCTGTTCAGGAATTCAACTCTCCTGTAAAGTGCTCTCCAGGAAATCGGCCTTGAATACACATCATCAATTCCATTTTTGAGGCAAAAGACAGGATCTATCTTATCCTCAGAATCAGAAATACCAATAATAGGAATAGAAGCAAGTTTAGTGTTGGACTGAAGGGCTTTGATCAGTTCAAAATTCTCCGAAGCCAGGAATTCAAACTCGAATATTATGGCAAGTGGAAGATCTGATTTCTCAAGCCTTTGTTCCAAATATCGGAAGGCCTTGAAAGTGGATTCAAAGAAGGCAGGCGTGGCGATCGCCTCTGTGTTGCCATAGACAACCCTATCAAATTCCCTCCGGAATCCGATAGCGACGATGTCGCGACTTGTTTGTCTAATTAGTGTTGTGCTCATAGAAATTGTTAGCTATAGGGGAGTTATTAAGACGTAAAAAAAAAGTCAAGTCACCATCAGGCAGCCTTATCTTTGGAGGACACCAAATGGTAGATCGTTTCTTTGACTTTTATTGGGTTTAGTGGTTTTTCTATGAAGGTGTTTGCACCGAGCTTTAGCATTCTTCCTGGAAGGTCCTTATCAGAACTGCCTGATACAACAATCACGGGAAGGTGCTTGAAGAAGCCGCTAGAGCGAATATTCAACAGAAACTCTGCACCATTCAGACGGGGCATCTCCATGTCCAAAATCACAGCATCAGGAATATTCCCCTGGCTCATCCAACTCAGTGCTTCAAGCCCGTCTTTTTTAGTATTCACTTCAAAAAACTTGCTTAGGTACTTACCTAAGAGCAATCTTAAACTACTCTCATCTTCTATTATAAGTATGTGTTTCTTCTCTTCCATGAAACTCAGTTCAACGTGTTAAAAAACACCCTTTCGGGTTTTGGGTAGAGCTCAAATTCTTATTGCCTGTCGAGGCTACTCGACAGAATATTTGAGAAGTCAGATGGTTATTGTGGGAAGACTAGAAAAAACGGTTAGGTACGGCTAGGGAGGGAAAACTGTTCGTGGGACTTCTCTATTTACTTCTTACAGATTGTTTTCGGTCACATTACAAAAGTACCACCGGAGCAGTCCACCTGGAATACCCCCTTTAGCGTAAATATAATATATAATAAATTATAATATTGGAGTCTTGCCTATTTTTGCTCAGCAATTTTGTAGGAATATTGCCATTGATTAAGAATGCAAGTAGCTTGCAATTCGAATATCGCTATGGAACTACTTTTTTGGATACTAATCTTCATTGTCTTTTATAGCTATCTGGGCTATGGCCTTGTGCTCTTTGGTCTCATATCATTACAAAGGCTGTTTAAAGGAAAACCAAAATTCGATAATCCTTTCGATGCTGATCTACCGGATTTGACTTTCGTGGTGGCGGCTTATAATGAAGCAGATTACATTCAGGAAAAGATCGAAAACGGCCTACTCTTCGATTATCCTAAAAGCAAATTACATCACCTCTATGTTACTGATGGCTCTGATGACGGGACTGACCAGCTGGTGAATAATTATTCCTGGCCCCATGATGTAAGTTGGTCTGTCCATCACAAGTCTGGCCGGGCTGGGAAAATTGCAGCTGTTGAAAGGATCATGGAGGAGGTGAATACTCCTATCGTGGTCTACACGGACGCTAACACCATGGTCAATAAAGGAGCCCTTAAAGCGATTGCACGGCATTATCAGGATCCAACGGTAGGAGGTGTCGCCGGAGAAAAAAGGATCCACATGGAAGGCAAAGAGGCGGCGAATGCGGCCGGTGAAGGTTTGTACTGGAAGTATGAATCACAACTCAAGAAATGGGATTCCGAGTGGTACAGTGTTGTAGGTGCAGCCGGCGAATTGTTTTCGCTCCGGACCGAGCTCTATCAACCAGTTCCTAAGGACACGGTGATCGAGGATTTTTATATGACTTTGAAGATCTCCATGGCTGGCTACAAGATAAAGTACGAACCGGAGGCCTATGCTGTTGAATCCTCCTCTGCTTCAGTCGGTGAAGAACTCAAAAGAAAGATCCGAATTGCCGCTGGAGGTTTGCAAGCAATATCCCGGCTACTTCCGCTCCTAAATATTTTCAAATACGGAAAGCTGAGTTTCCAATATATTTCTCACCGAGTTCTACGCTGGACTTTGGCCCCTATCGCTTTGCCCTTGATACTCATTCTGAATCTATTTTTATTGGGGGATCATCCCATTTATTTGGCAACTCTGGCCTCCCAGATCATCTTTTATCTGTCCGCATTGATCGGGGTTATCCTGGAAGGAAAAAAAATGAAGATCAAAGCCTTTTTTATTCCATACTATTTCTGTGTAATGAATTACGCCGTTTACCGGGGATTCGGACGCTTTGTTAAAGGAAGCCAATCTGTGGTTTGGGAAAGAGCTAAAAGAGCCTGATTAGGCGAAATTTCCTCCCCGTTCATCCAAGCAATTATCAATCAGCAGCTAATCGGACTATATTTCACTCATGAAATACACAGGCCTGATTCTCTTTGTCCTCTCTATCC
>JABDJM010000332.1 GCA_013002475.1 Saprospiraceae bacterium
CCATTTTTCTGGGATTACTGTTGGCGGGTATTACCTTTCTTTTTTTGGCCCTTAGTTTTTCGCTTGTATACACCCGGGTCCAAAATGGTAATCCCCCCATCCAGCTTCCAGGGATCTTTGTTTTTAACACCCTGATTTTGATCGGTAGTAGCCTCACCCTTATGTGGGCGAAAAAAAGCTACCTAAACGACCATACAGAAAACTACACCCGGGCTCTTCAGCTAACCATTGGCCTTACATTATTTTTCCTGATCGCCCAGTCTATCGGCTGGTATCAACTCTTTCAGCAGGAATCCACATTGGAGCAGAGCAATGCCCTGGGTTATCTATACCTGATCAGCTTTGTGCATTTTGGACATGTCATCGCCGGACTCCCTTTCCTCATCCTCTTTGTCCGGACAGCCAAGAGAAGAATGGTCGAACCTGTGAGTGTCCTCGTCTATTTTTCAGACCCGGAGAAAAAGTTGAAATTGAAGCTATTGACCATCTATTGGCATTTCCTTGATGTTCTGTGGATTTACCTGGTCCTGTTCTTTTGGATAAATTACCTGGTCCGATAGTCGTATTTCGGTCTTTTTTGGATTGAGGATACCTTGTATCTTTGTGGCGAGAAAATGGATTTTTTCCACAACCTTAGGCAGATCAGGCCGTTAAACTACTGGTTAATCCTAGAAATACAGAAAAAAATGAATTCGAAGCTCCTTCTACCCTTTTTGATCCTTTTGCTGGGATCTTTGGCGATAAGTTCCTGTAATCAGAGTCCAAAAGGTACCACCATCTCGGGTGAGATCTCGGATGCAGCCAATTTGCAGGTTTTCATGGATAAGATCACGCTTGTGAACAAAAGTGATGTTCTTCAGAAGGCAGATATCGATAACCAGGGCAAATTTGACCTAAATTTTCCAGAGGGACTTGCTTCCGGGATTTACCGAATCCGGATCGGAGCAAAAAGAGCTTTTGTAGTCCTTGGAGAAAATGACAAGGGACTCAGCATGAACGGTAACCTTGCAGATTTCTCAAAATACAATATGGTCATGACAGGCTCTCCTACTTCCGTAGAGTACGCCGACCTAATGCGGGAATTTTATGCAAACCCGGCTAATCGGGGTGCCGCAGTTGAAAAGGTAAAGCAAATGAAGAATCCTTTCTCTGCTGCCCTCGCAGGCATGCAGGTGATCATGCCTACTGAGGAAAACATTCCATTGTTCAAGAAATTGGGGGATGGACTGGAGACTGCTAGTCCCGGATCTGAGGATGCTTCAGAATTCAAAAAATATATCGGGCAGGTTGAAAGAACCATTGCTCAAAGAAAAGCTCAGCAAAAGATCCAGGTTGGACAAATGGCTCCAGACATTGCCCTTCCCAGTCCTAGTGGAAAAACATACAAACTTTCTGATCTGAAAGGCAAAGTTGTCCTTTTAGATTTTTGGGCTTCCTGGTGTGGTCCTTGTCGAAAAGCCAATCCTTTGGTGGTCCAAGCCTATAATAAATACCGTAAACAAGGGTTTGAGGTGTTCAGTGTTTCCCTTGATGGTTTGGATACCAGGATGAAATCCTTTTACGAAGGAAAAGGACAGGTTGCTGAACAGATGGATAAACAAAAAGACCGCTGGGTTAAGGCGATCGAAGCTGATAATCTGACCTGGCCATACCATGTCAGTGACCTTGCGAAATGGGAGTGCGCCCCAGCAAAAGAATACGGTGTAAGAGGTATTCCAAAGACTTTCCTGATCGACAGAGATGGAAAAATAGCCTCAACAGACGTAGATCCAAGGCGTAACCTTGAAGAGGTTCTCAAGAAATTTCTCTAGTCAGAACAAGCCTTTTATTAGCACTGCGAAGACCACTAATAGTCTCGCCAAGAGTCGTCTGTAAAAGGCCGTGAATCCGGGTTTACTTAATCGAAGTAAAAATCCAAGTGCCGTTCCTAACAGCAAAATAAGGCCTATCACCCTGCCAATGCGGCTCCAGAAATGGGCTTGCTCCAAATGGAAAAACTGAAGGTAAATCGCATAGATTGCGATCAGGAAAAACAAGGAGCTGAATACCGACAAAACGATTTCCAGGTTTTTATAATTCTCCTGCCAAAGTAGGATCCAGTTATTTACCAGGAATACAATGGCCGTCAAAACTGCCCCAAGAGAAAAAACCAACCGCCAATTCTGATTTCCCCGATAACTCATCAACAAACCTACCGCTAAAAGTGCCAGGGGAATGAGTTCTAAAAGCAGGGATATTTGCAATTGTTTTTTGGGTACGGAAGGTTCCTCATTTGTCTCTATATCCGGTATATCAAGGGGTTCTTTCATAACAGAAAAGTTCTTTATTTGGTCCAAATGGACATAGCAATTGCGCCCGCCACGGAAGCATTTAGAGATTCAACATTCGAAGAGGGGCCACGGGGAATAGAGATAAACTCGAGATTTTTCCGAAGATCTTCCGAGATCCCCTGCCCCTCATTGCCCAAGACCAAAATGGCCGAGTCCGGAGGCGGATTTTCCCAGATACTTTTTCCCTCCATGTCCAAGCCTACTAAAGGGATATCGGGTATTGCCAATTGCAATTCTGAAAGGTTCTGATCAAGTAAGGGGATTCGGCTTACCGAGCCCATCGAAGCCTGAACAACTTTTGGATTCCACGGGTCAACAGTCCCCTTGCCTAGAACTACAGCATCCAGGCCAAACCAGGCCGCTGTTCGTAATAGAGTACCTGCATTTCCGGGATCCTGGATCTGGTCAAGGTAAAGGACTTTAGGTGTCGGGCCAAGGGCCTCCAGATCCAGAGCCGGGGGAATATCCATTATCATAAGTATCTCAGGGGGAGAATCCAAACTGCTATGTTCCTTGAGTTCGAGGTTACTTATGGGGATTAACTTGTCCTTAACCAACTGAAGCTGCGAATTGTGAGTCTCTATAAAGTCGGGGCTTAGGAATATCCACTCAATTTGCTCAGGGAAATCGCGGATAAACTCCAGGCAGATCTTTTTACCTTCTGCCACAAATTTCCCCAACAATCGACGCTGTTTGCTACGTCGAAGTGCCCTTAAGTACTTACTTTTACTAAGCGATAATTTTAAATCCATAGCATTGAATGCTAACCCTTCCAAACAACAATGTGAAACACTGCTTACCATGGAATTGGGTTTTCCTTTTTGCTCTTATTGGCCTGTTACCTGCGTGTAATACTACGAATTTACTCCAGGGG
>JABDJM010000335.1 GCA_013002475.1 Saprospiraceae bacterium
TTGAAAAGCTTTCCCGGATACTCGTATTGGATATAAGCCCGGATTCTCCAGAATTCTTTATATCCGAGTAAGTATTTAGCAATGGTGTATTCTGTTCGAAACTCCAGAATATGGAATAGAAGAATGAGTCGACTTTAGGACTGCTTATAAGTGTCTGCAATTGATTGGGTGTTCCTAAAGCTTGAAATAACAAATCCACACCTTTTTTTTCATTAGAAATAAATTGTCTGGATTGAATCTGGGCTGAATTAAGATTCTCTAATAATCGGGTGAGGATTTTTTCTTCTTTGATTTGTAACGTTCGATCTTCATTCCAATTATTAATCTGCAACGCAATTAAAATCCCGAAGACTACAAGTGCAATCTCGCCTATAGCATAAAGCAGATATCTCCTGGTCTTACCTGAATCTATCAATGACTTTCTAAGCCTCCGAAGTATTGTAATCATAGAAATTCTATTTGCTGAAGGTCTGCCGATCACACTCAAGCGGGATCGGCAGTACTTATTTTCTAAAGCAAGGATAGCATTAGTCAAATATACTAAATGCCTATAAGGGTCTTTTGAGTATGATAACTTCCCTGGGGCTTATTCTTTTTGTAGTCTCTTATGTAGCTTGCACCAAAATACCCGATCATGACACTTACCAACAAAGTCATCCTGGTTACAGGAGCCGCCTCTGGAATGGGCAAAGCCTGTGTTATGAAACTGGCTCAAATGGGTGGCAAAGTGTATGCTTGTGATAGAAATACTATGGGGCTGAATGATTTTCAAGTTTTTGAAAATGTCATCACCAAGCAACTGGATGTAAGCTCATCAGATCAATGTCAGGCCGTTGTGGATCAGGTCATTCGCGATCAAGGACATATAGATGGGTTGGTCAATTTTGCCGGCGTCATCAAACGTACCGGTGTGCTGGATTGTACCGATGAAGAGTTTGACTACGTAATGAAAATCAACACCTATGGATGCTTCTACATGCTAAGGGCAGCAGCTAAAGTTATGGTCAAAGCGGGCAAAGGTTCCATTGTCAATGTTAGTTCCATTTGGAGCGACATAGGAGCATCAGGCGTTATAGCCTATTGTGCGTCTAAGGGAGCGGTCAGTCAATTGACGCGAAGCGCAGCCCTGGACCTTGCAGGAACAGGTGTTCGAGTAAATGAAATTCGACCCGGAGAAACCAATACTGCGATGTTGGCCTCCGAAAGAAAAGGCCGCTTTACCCAAGAGGACATCGAGAATAAGTTAAAAGAAATTGCCGCATCTATCCCAGAAAAACGTTTGGCTTCACCATCTGAAATGGCGGATGCAGCTATCTTTCTTTTATCAGACCAATCTTCCTATATGCAGGGAAGTCACATAACCGTTGATGGAGGCTATTCTGCCCAGTAAAGAGCTGTTCAAAGAATCATTTAAATTCGCCTAATCATTCAAACCTTACTTTGCCCATTATGCTTTCAGAAAAATTTTACCGTCCTTTTGGAAGAACAGGGTTAAAAGTATCACCGATCTGTTTGGGGACAGACAATTTTGCCAATCCGACTCCCAAAACTGAGTCCATAGAAATTATCAATTATGCCATTGAAAGTGGTATCAATCTGATCGATACTTCGAATAGTTATGCTCAAGGAGAATCCGAAAAAATCATAGGCGAAGCCCTGAAAAATAATGGATATCGGGAAGATGTACTTATAGCATCCAAATTCTATTTCCCTACCGGTAAAAAAGGGATCAATGACAGAGGCGTTTCCAGGAAACATATCTTTCAAGCATGTGAAGCTTCGCTCAAAAGATTAGGAACCGATTACATAGACCTGTATCAAATGCACCGTGTGGATATGGATACCCCGTTAGAGGAAACCTTGTCAGCCTTAACCGACCTGGTTCGTCAAGGTAAGATCCGTTACTTTGGTTCTACCACTTCACCTGCTTGGAAAATATCTGAAAGCAAAATGTTATCTGAGTTCAAAAACCTGGCTCATGCTGTTTCGGAACAACTCCCATATAACCTTTTGGATAGGAGAGTGGAAAACGAGATTCTTCCCGCATCTCAGTGGGCAAATCTAGCCGTACTGGCATGGTCCCCACTAGCAATGGGTATGCTAGCTGGCCGTTATGACAATACTAATCCAGATAGCTTCAATACTGCCCGGTTCAATCGCGGAGGTATTTATGCCGAACGTATTTCCAAAAAAGCGGTTGATACTGCCCAAAAGTTTGTCAACCTTGCCAGGAAATGGTCTTATGAGCCTGCCCATTTGGCCTTGCTTTGGGTAAAAGACCAGGAAGGTATCACAGCCCCGCTCCATGGGCCGCGAACCCTAGAACAACTAAAGGATATTATTCCCCTTATGGCCAAGTCTTTCCCTGAAGAACTTAGGGATCCTTGCAATGAGATTGTCCCACCAGGAAGCGCTGCTGCTAATTTTTTAAACTCGGCACCCTGGATGAAAGGGAAGTTGATTTAAACAGAAAATAGATACACCGCTAAGTTTCTATGCACTTTCCAACAAGAAGGTATAGGGGAGGATGGACATTTCAGACTTTTCGAACTTCTGCCTATATTCAGAGACCAAATCAGACATTATGAAAACCATCAATCTAACCACTTTATTATTCCTTTTTTCAACAATAGTAGTAGTAGCCCAGGACAGTTCATTTTCCAACATGAAATGGCGAGCAATCGGTCCGGCCAATATGGGAGGACGGGTAACGGCTGTAGAAGGCATTCCTGGAAATCCAACCATTTTTTATATAGCGGGAGCGGATGGCGGACTCCACAAAACGACGAATGGTGGGACCACCTTTAAGGATATATTTCTAGATCAAAAATCTTACAGTGTAGGAGCTGTTAAGATTGCTCCTTCAGATCAAAATGTAATCTACCTGGGCAGCGGAGAGGGAGATCCTCGAAATAGTGTCGGTTATGGACACGGTGTATATCGGTCCACTGATGCTGGAGAATCATGGGAACATATTGGATTGGAAGGAACCGAAAGAATTAAACGGATCGTTGTGGATCCCTCAGACCCTGATGTAGCATGTGTATGCGCTCTTGGAAGAGAATGGGGTCCTAACCCTGATCGTGGTGTTTTCAAAACTACCGATGGCGGAAAGAACTGGAAAAAGGTATTGTATTTAGATGAGGACACAGGTTGTTCTGATATTGACATCAACCTTTCCAATCCAAGAATCATGTATGCGGGTATGTGGACATTCAGACGATTACCTTGGAGATTTGATGGGGGAGGAAAGCAAACCGCGGTCTATCGTTCCAAAGACGGTGGAGACACATGGGAGAAGATCATGAAAGGATTTCCAAAGAGCGATATGGCACGAATTGGTGTTCAGGTGGCTCAATCAAGTCCCAATATCGTTTATGTAATTTCCGAGTTTAAAGACAAAGGCTCACTCTTTAAATCGACTGACCATGGCAACAGTTGGAAAATGGTCAATGACAATAAGAATATCAACTTTCGACCTTTTTACTATAGCGATATTAGGGTAGACCCCACCAATGAAAATACCTTGTATTCCTTATCGGGAGGCTTGTTCAAATCAATTGATGGAGGAGCCAATTTTGATAGAATTGCAAGAGATGTGCATGGAGATCATCAGGCGTTTTGGATAGACCCGACCAATTCAGATTTTTTGATAAGTGGTAGCGATGGTGGATTCCAGCTTTCTTGGGATGAAGGTGCCAATTGGGATATCATCAATAATATTGAATTGTCTCAATTTTATCAGTTGGATATTGACATGC
>JABDJM010000343.1 GCA_013002475.1 Saprospiraceae bacterium
GAGCAAAACAAGTTTGGCAATTTCAGGTCTATTCACCCAGATCAGGATTCATTAAACTTTCAGGGAAAGACGGCTTTTTATGATCTCAAGACTAGTGAGCTAAAAATTGGTGGAGTGCCTTTTGTAAAAAGTTGTGATGCGTTTATTCATCTTGGCGATGGAAATATTGAGGTAAATCCAGGAGGGGCAATTGGCCAATTAAGCAATTGTAGAATCGTGGCGGATACAATCACTAAGTATCATGTAATCAATCGTGCAACTGTTAATCTGAAAGGTCGCAAAGAGTACACAGCCTCTGGATTTTATGAATACAATGTTGGAAATAAGGAACAGGAGATAGAGTTTAAGGATATTGTCGGAACAAGAGTAGGAAAGGGTAAGCGGTCAGAAAAAGCCGCAGTTACCAGGGCAGCAGGAGTTGTTTCGGAAAATGAAAATTTCCTGATAGACGATGCCATTGTTTTTCAGGGGAAGATCAGCCTAAGCGCTGAAAAGAAGAACCTAGATTTCGATGGCTTTGCCAAACTGCAAAGTCCTGTTCTGCCACGAGCTAGTTGGTTCTCCATGAATTGTGAGGCAGACAAAAAGAAATTGTCCATTCCCTTTGAGGATCCCAAGGCTCCGAATGGACAACCTTTGGGAACGGGTATCTACCTAAGTAAGGAAACAGCCAAAATATATCCAAGCTTCTTGATGCCGCTGTACTTCAGAAAAGACAGACCTATCCTCCTTGCCATGGGAGACAATAAAGGATATTTCAAACACGACAAAGTAAAGGATGAGTTACGACTAGGAGATTCTACCGCTGTATTTGATCCTGCAGCAAAAACAACTTTGTTAACTCTGAATAACAAAACCGGGAAGTATACCGGAACAGGTAAGCTCAATTTAGGCTCCGGCCTTCAGCAAATGTCTGCTTCAGCTTCCGGTGTGGTGACCGGGTCGGTTAACGAAAATACAGGTGCTCCTTCTTTGGAAGGGGTAGAGCATGATATGGATGTTACAGCAATGGTGGGTTTCGATTTTGAGATCCCGGACAAACTTCTAAAGGTAATTATCACAGACTTGCAGTCCAGCAGTTTTGACGCCAGGCCAATTGATTACTCAAGAGAACTGCCGTTTTATGAAAGAGCACTCATCGATTTCGTACCCAACGAAAAAGACCTGAAAGCCGAACTTATCGAGCTCAAGGATTATGGAATGAACCTGGATGCCAAGTACAACCCATTTGAATTTCTTTTCTCCAAACTTGATCTAAAATGGGATGCTGAATACCAATCCTTTTATAATGAGAAGAATCTATTGGCATTGACCAGCATAAGCGCAGTACCCATCAATCGGCTTTTAGAGGGATTCATAGAGATCAAAATGCCCACCAATGGGGATGATCGTATGTATATCTATTTAAAAAGTCCAAGTGAAGATTGGTATTACTTTTCATATAAAGGAGGCATTCTAAGCACCGTTTCCAGCAGTACCAGGTACAATGACATTCTAATAGGGATGAAGCCGAAAGAGCTCTCATTTAAGCGTAAGAATGGAGAGTTCTATGAGATCCAACCGATCAATCCGAACTCTGCTCAACTCTTTGTAAATCGGATTAGGGCTATTAAGTCTGGACAATAATCTGTTATATATTCAAAAAGAAGCTATATAAACTTCCATTTTTTTCAAAAGTGTATTGTTGAAAAGGGTTTTCATACCCCCTTTTTGGTATGATTTTGGACGCCTAGCATCTATTAGGTCTGTCCACTCAAAAAGGGACTCTCTTTTTTGATTTGAACGGGCTCACAAAGCGAGGATAAATCTCTGATAATCAGGCTGATATTTTTTTGATCAGAGTTTTTGCTTGGCTGAACCCTTACACTTATGAAAAAGCACTTGTTCTTACTGGGATTTATTCTGCTCCTGGGTTCCTCAGGAATTTTTGCGCAGAATAATCTTTCTGTAAGTTTTTCTACGATCCCTGACTTTCTGAATGTCTGTGGTGATCCCGACAATGAGGTGGTCACAGTTACCACGATCGGGGGATCTCCGGAAATTCGTAGCAATGTGGTTGCAACAGCCCAGTTGTTCGCAGGAGTCGAAATGGTTTCTTTCAACGCGACGGCAAGTTCTCCGGGTGTGAGTCTTCTGAACGGTTCAGATCCTACCGCACCGGTTTTCTCACTCCCCGACCTGGATCCATTTTCAACTCCCTCGGTAGATATCGCTTTGGTGGTTAAATCTCTTTGTGAATATATCGACACCCTGAAATCCGGGGCTGGGATTTTCGATGTAGTGGATCTTTGGATCATAGACTATGATCTGGGCGCTACACCTGCACAAGTGGACTCTTTAAATACAGAAGCTTACCGGGATGCCCTGGCCTTTCCAATTTTTAATCTTCAGGTAAATAATCCAAATCCTCCGGGAGCGCTGGGAGATTGTTTTTCAAGAACGATAAATCTTCAAAATGACGGAATTGAGGGTTTTGTAGATACACTGGTTTATGAAAATGCCCAGGGAGCTGGAGTCTATTTGACCGATGTTCAGATCAATGGCCTTCCCGTTCCTTTTTCAAAATCCATTGATGTAAACGGAGACACGGTCATTACAGTGAATATTGGTTCAACCATTATTTCAACTGCCGGAGACCTTGATCAGTTTTTCGATCCTGCAGAAACGCTTTTGATCACAGAAGACTATTGTCTGATGGATTGTATTGGGGACCGATCTAGTTTACACTATATCAGTTGGGGTTGCGAGGGTAGGTTTTGTGAAACTGTAGTGGAAAATGATTTTGTGCAATCAGGTCTTGGAAATCCGGATGCTCAGGCCTATGAAACAGGTTCAGTACTGGATGTAGATGCTGGCTATTGCCAGACAGGTAGTACCACCATTACCTACGTCAATGAGGGCGTTGAAATCGATGCAGGTTTTGGAACCATGATCGATGTCAGTACTGGAATATCATTGGCCTATGCCGGGATGACCGGAAATCTGATCGACGGACCTTTTGAAATTACGGAGATCTATATTGCCGGGATCCTGATCCCATCTCCTAGCTTTCTCATAGACCTCAATGATCACC
Organism: Saprospiraceae bacterium; assembly: GCA_013002475.1. GTDB lineage: Bacteria > Bacteroidota > Bacteroidia > Chitinophagales > Saprospiraceae > JABDJM01. The sequence continues at coordinate 3,074 of JABDJM010000343.1, forward strand.
CCTTATTCACTCTTGATCCGGATGGTCCTGGTGGCCTTTCTGATTTTGATGGAGATGGATTCTTTGATGATCTACAAGTGAATGAATCCATTGAAATAACAGCATCTTACATTTATGATTGTTCGGTTGGTAATGACATGAGCAACAATTGTGTCAATGAACTTGGAACAAACTTCTCCAGTGTCATTCATTTTTCAAATCAATGTGGAGACCGCTTCGATGCTCCCAATCTGAATTACCGAGGAGTAAAACACAAAAAGACAGAGGATACTTTTTTGGCTGACTCTGATGCCTTCTTATCTTCTGATACTTTCTTTTTGAACTA
>JABDJM010000357.1 GCA_013002475.1 Saprospiraceae bacterium
CCTGGTGAATTTATAACCAATCTCCAGATGGATCGATCCCCCATTTCTTCCCATTGACCATGAGTCAAAGGATTGATGTCTACCTCTATGTTTTCTGCAAATCTGGGTGCTCTTCCCGGTGCTCGCGCTGAAAGTTCTGTTCCTTTTAATTGATCATTATCCAGTGTAGGCAATGTGATCCGGCTGGACGATTCCAATTTGCTACTGCCGGGAAAAATGGGGTGTTGGTTTTGTCCCAACAAGAATCCTGTTGCCATTACGAAAATGAACAGAAAAGATGCTTTCCTCATGAAAATGGTTTTGTTTGAATTAGATGGCAATTAAAACACTTTTTGAAATCAAATTTGGCTAATGGAAGACAAGGACTAAAGTCCACCAACAATTAATACTGCGTTGGCCATCAATAGCTCTCCTTCTTCCCAAAATCCTCTGAACAATGGATTGTCTACCAGGTATACCCTCGAGCCCCTGCCCTTATTCTCAATCCCAAAGGAAAGAGAATTTTGGGAGGCTTCCACTGCTTTTGCCCCACCAAATCCAACATAGGGGGCGTCCTCTTCGATCAGACCTACATTCCAGCCATTATCCAGTAATTGATACGACGCAGGTGATGTTTTTAGGGTTGCATAATGATCAGTTAAGCCATATGCCAGCGGATGCGTGTTATCCGTTTTGGTTTTGAAAATCGCCCCAGGCATCTGGTGGGTTATGTATCTTCTGTCCTGTCCAATGTATTCTTCCAAATTAGGTCCCTCTTCTTCTTCGCTGGACTTTCTTTTTAATGCGCTTCCCTCTTTATCAGCAAATTGTCCTACCGCTCTCCCCATGGATATGATAGTTCCGCCGCCCCTCACCCAATCATTCAATCCGCTACGCTCATTTTCGCTTAAACTATACCGACCACCAGGCATGATAATCACATCATAATTATCCAGGGCCATACGACCAATTCTTCCCTGGTCTGCTACAGTCAAAGGATACTGCATTTCCGTTTCATGCCAATGCCAGACCTGACCGAAGCTGTTGGGGTTTACACCTTCCCCACCAAACACTAGCACAGAGGGTGCTTTCAGAATCCTCATGGAGGAGGACCCTAAATCATTACCGTTTTCTGAAAACCCGGTAGTTGCGAATACAATCTCATGATCAAGATCCCGGGCATCTTTGCTTACCAATTGATGCCAATCAGGCATAGTTTTATTGTCTGCCTTCAAAATTACCAGGGTTCCATGAGGGTATGTCCTTCCTTCCAGGGTAAAAGACTCAGTTGCCACCCGGGTTCTAATATTATTTTGGTAAACCCTGGAAAGTAACCTTGCTGATTGAGTTGAGCCCCATGGTACCAAAATGGCGTAGGGGTTTGCGAGATCTTTTAAGGGTGATTCCTTGATCTTAAATTCACCCTTTGGGCTCATCTTATTTTCTAGGGCCCAGCCTTTTAATCCAAAAGCAAACGGCAGTGCCCAGGCAGTAATATCGTAGGTGAGAGAATCTTCAAGACTTGGATCCGGCTCAAACAGGACTTGCGTAAGTACAGCCTTAGGTTGATGTGCAGAAATCAACAGATCACCCTCCTTTGCTTCAACACTTCCTTCGCTAAAGGAATGGTATTGAAACCCCTTTAAGCTTGCTTTCCCTCCGGAATACGAACCATATTGAATTTGATGTTCATCCAATAGCTGAAGAAGTCTTTCAACTTTGTTCCTGTTATTATCCTGCGAGATTATAAATGACTTATGCTTGCCAGGAGGATTTTTTTGAAACTCTTCAAAGTAATTCGAGAAATTTTCCAGTAGAGCAGGTCCATTCAAGACTGTCATTTCTATTGTGGACATGCTCGTTGTATGATGATGGTCGATGCGATCCTGAAGTCTAAGTGTATCTCCATTGTTCATTTCGATCCCCTGACCTGCCCTACCGTGACCACCTTGCTCATAGGTCATTCCAATGGACCCGTTAAAGGTTGGGTAAGTGTCCCCGTAGGATGGATAAAAAAGGTCAAAAACCTCTCTCGTAAAATAGGTCCAACCCTCCTGATCAAAATATTTTGCATGATTTTTACCAATCTGAAATTGGAAGTCTCCCTGCCAATCGGTAATGAAATCATGATAGGGTTTTGAGGCAGGCGCAAAGTAGTAAGGACTGTTGTGACCCATTTCATGAAAGTCAACATGCACCTGTGGCATCCAATCCCTGTAGATTTTTATTCGTTGTTTAGATTCAACCTGGCTCAACCATGCCCAGTCTCTGTTCAGGTCAAAAAGGTAATGGTTAACCCTGCCGCCGGGCCAAGGTTCGTTGTGTTCAGCTGACTCAGGATTAGGATTCAGGATCTTATTGGCGACCTGATTATTCCAACTTGTATACCTCGAATAACCATCCGGATTAATACATGGATCAAAAACGATCACTACTTTTTCAAGCCAATCTTCCACTTTAGAATCCACTTTGGCCCCCAATTCATAGATGGTCGTCAGAGCACTTTCTGAGCCCCCAGCCTCATTACCATGAACATTATAACTAAGCCAAACTATCGGGATATTGGTTGTAGTCTCTCCATCCAATAAGCCGGCACGGCGAAGATTATCCTTCCTTATGGTTTCTAACTGAGCATGATTTTTTTCAGAAGTGATGATAGCATATATCAGGGGTCTGGATTCATTGGTCTTTCCATATTCATCCAAAACAATATGGTCAGCCTCCTCGGCTACATATTCAACATAGTCTACCAATAAATGGTGGGGAGTAAACTCCCTCCCATATTCATGTGGAAGAAACTCTGCCGGGCTTTTTATTTGAGAAAAGGAATAATTGGAAGAGGTACTGACTATCAGAATCAGTACAAATGAGGAAATAAACTTATACATGCTGGGTCCCAATTTATTGGGGAAGATAGCAATTTAAGCAGCCAAATTAGGACTTAGTAAACCCCCTCTACGATCTTCTGGATGATCTTGCTGTCTCCCATTGTGTAATAATGTAGACAAGGCACACCGAACTCCTTCAGTTCTTTGCTTTGAGCAGTACACCAATCAATTCCCACTTGCTTCACGGCTTGATCATCTTTTGCTGCATTCACAGCGTTAACAAGATCGGAAGGCATCTGTGTATAAAACAATCTGGGAAGGGAGTTCAACTGATACCTTTTAGTAAGGGGCTTTAGACCTGGCACAATAGGTACTGTGATCCCGGCCTCTCTGCACCTCTTCACATAATCAAAGTAGAATTGGTTGTCAAAAAACATTTGGGTAACAATGTAATCAGCACCGGCATCGACCTTCAACTTTGTAAAATGCAGATCCATATCCATGTTGGGACTTTCGAAATGCTTTTCAGGATAGCCGGCCACCCCTATGCAAAATTCCGTCTTGTTTCCATTTTGGATATTCTGGTCCAGATAAGCTCCATTGTTCATGTCTGTGATCTGCTTAACCAGATCCAAAGCAAAAGCATGGCCACCAGGCTGGGACACAAACTTCCCGTCAAACTTTCTGGCATCTCCGCGAAGAGCTAGAACGTTGTTGATATTCAGGAAGGCGAGATCAATTAAAACGTTCTCTGTGTCATCCTTTGTGAAACCACCACAGATAAGATGCGGGACAGCGTCCACGCCGTACCTGTGCATTATTGCAGCACAAATACCCACCGTTCCAGGCCTTTTCCTGATCGATGTTTTCTCATAATATCCTGAGTCCTTTTTCTTATAAATGAACTCCTCTCTGTGATAGGTAACATCTACAAAAGGCGGCTTGAACTCCATCAAAGGATCCAGCGTTTTGAAGATGGCATCCATGCTACCCCCTTTCAGGGGTGGCAGCACCTCAAAGGATACCAACGTGGATTCAGACTTTTCAAAATAATCCGTGACTTTCATGCTAAAAACGCCTTTTGGAAAAAGCGAAGCTACAAAACTATACGCGGTTTTCGGATTGAGCTTCGGTCCTTATCTTTGAAGCCTATTATGTCTCTCCGTAAAACATATTACCGTCTTCCTATCTGGTTAAGATACATAGCCAGGAGAGTTGTCTTTTTTCCTTTAGACCTGAAAGACAAGTTATCCGGGAATCGGGATGAGCTTGCACCGCCCAGAGGGTTGATCTTTACAGGTCCAGGTGATTTCAGAAAAGAGGGGAAACTTCTTTTGGATCAATTCATCGCATTCGCCAAATTGAAACCTGGAGAGAATGTCCTGGACATAGGATCCGGAATCGGGCGAGCGGCAGTTCCTCTTACTGGCTACCTAAACTCCTCAGCGGAATATCTGGGATTTGATCCGGTTGAAAAAGGAATTCGCTGGTGCCGGAAGGCCATCCATGCCAGGTTCCCTAATTTTTCCTTTGTACATATTCCATTGCAAAATGATCTTTATCAGGCTAATGGAGATGCAGCTTCAACTTTTGTTTTTCCCTTTCAAGAGGGGCATTGGGATCTGGTTATGGCAAATTCGGTGTTCACCCATATGGTGCCTGAGGAAATTGATCAATACCTAGGTGAAGCATGTCGGATGCTGAGTCCGGGAGGACGGATCTTTGCCAGTTTTTTTATCCTTTATGATCAACGGAATATCTCAAACTCATCCTACCAGTTTCCTTTTCACCGGGAAGGATATGCTCTCATGGATGAAAAGGTCGAATCGGCCAACGTTGCTATAGAGGAGAATTTCTTGGTTAGTCTGTTAGAAAAAAACCATTTGAGGATAGTAAGAAAGGAACTTGGTTTTTGGAATACCGGTATCCGCGGAGAAAAATTAAACTTTCAGGATGTGCTGATCCTTGAAAAGGATTGGAGCTAGTTCTCTTTTTTGTCTTTGTTTTTGTAGTCACCTCTTTTCCAGGCGTCAAAGAATTTCTTCCAGGCAATCGGATTGAAAATATTCATGGGTGGTCTCTGCCCATAGTAGTAGTAATTACTAGCCTGTTGACGTAGATAAATATCTGCCGACTCATTGGCATCCACTCTGACTTTTGACCGGCCATTTTCAAGAACTTCCTGGGCTAAATTTTCCCTGGCAATTTCCTCTAGTTCCTGAGTAACATCCATAGCCAAAAACTCAAGCTTGAAATGCTCCCGGCTCGGCCAGGGAAATACAACCGTTTCAGGAAGATTGAAAGTATCCTGGGTCATCAATTGAACAAGGGAATACCGGCTGTCTCTCAAGGAATCCGGGATCATCACCTCCACGGTTTTATATCCGATCGCCGAAAATTGAATTACATCCCCTTTTGCGGCTACTATGGAGAAAAAACCTTTGAAATCCGTAAAGGTTCCGCGGCCTTTATCTTTGACAATGACATTGGTATAGGGAACTGGAAGCAGCTCATCGTTAGAGCCATCCAATACCACGCCTGAAAATTGAACTAATCGAATAGAATCGGGAATTCTCTGAGCAAATCCAGATTGGCTAAAAGCCAGTATCATGAAAAATGCAATGAAAACTTTTACTGATGTCAGGATATTCTTAGTCACAATTATTCTTTCCGTTTATTTCAGAACGTCTTAAAGAGTCAGTATGGCCTTGGAAGGTTTGTTAAAAGTCTGCAAAAAACGCTTAAAAGCCAACTGCAAGGTTCAATACTTCTGACATCCGCGAAACATAATGGATCTCGAGGTCTTTCAGGTATTCCTTTTCGATCTCATCAACATGCCGCTGATTATCCTGGCAAAGAATAATTTCCTTGATCCCTGCCCTTTTCGCTGCAAGGATCTTTTCTTTTATTCCGCCCACCGGAAGAACCTTACCCCTTAGCGTGATCTCGCCAGTCATGGCCAGATGGGATTTGACTGGCCTTTTATTAAATATGCTAGCCAAGGCGGTCAGCATGGTAACACCAGCGCTAGGACCATCCTTCGGAATAGCCCCCTCAGGAACATGGATATGGATATCATATTTCTCGAAGTCATCCAGATTGATACCCAGACTTTCGCCGTTGGCTTTTAAATAACTCAGAGCGGTGCTAGCCGACTCCTTCATTACGTCGCCCAGGTTACCTGTCAAGGTTAGTTTTCCCTTACCCTTACTTAGTGAGGCCTCGATGAAAAGAATATCTCCCCCTACCCTGGTCCAGGCAAGTCCAACTGCAACTCCTGGTATTTGCGCTTCCTGATAATAATCGGCAGTAAACTTCTTTGGTCCTAAGATTTCTCCAAGCTGCGGAATCTTTAAAGTAGGAGAATAGGGCTCATCCATAGCCACCATTTTGGCAAAGTACCGCATGATCCCTGCCATTTGACGGTTCAGTCCCCTAACTCCAGATTCACGGGTATAATTTTTTATTACTTCAGCAATAATAGGTGCCTTAATACTCACCATGCTGGCCTTAAGACCATGTTCTTTTCTCTGTCGAGGGATAAGATGTCTTTTGCAGATCTCCACTTTTTCTTCCAGTGAATAGCCTCCTATTTCAATAATCTCCATTCGATCTAAAAGTGCTGGTTGGATAGAGCTTAATGAATTGGCTGTGGCGATAAACAGGACCTTTGAAAGGTCGTACTCCACCTCAAGGTAATTATCATGGAATGTGCCATTCTGCTCCGGATCCAGTACTTCCAAAAGAGCCGAACTCGGGTCTCCGCGAAAATTATTCCCGACCTTGTCGATCTCGTCAAGAATAAATACCGGATTGGCTGAACCTGCTTTCCTTAGCGACTGGATGATCCTTCCCGGCATGGCCCCTATATAGGTCCTTCTATGCCCTCTGATTTCTGACTCATCATGTAAGCCACCAAGGGACATCCTAATGAATTTTCTTCTTAGGGCTGTGGCTATACTTTTTCCCAGGGAGGTTTTTCCAACTCCCGGAGGGCCCACCAAACAAACGATCGGAGCCTTCATATCCCCTTTCAGTTTTAATACTGCAAGGTGCTCAATGATCCGTGTTTTAACCTTTTCTAAGCCGAAATGATCCCGGTTTAGGACCTTCGCAACTTTCTTCAGGTCAAAATTATCCTTGGTAACTTCCGTCCAGGGCAGGTCAAGCAATAATTCTAAATAATTAAGCTGAACAGAATATTCTGCCACCTGCGGATTTATTCTTCGGATCTTTTTTAATTCCCTGTTGAACAGTTTATCAACCTCTTCCGGCCAGCCCTTCTTTTTTGCTCTCTTTGCGAGCACATTTATTTCCTGCTCTTGTGTATTTTGTCCTAGCTCTTCCTGTATTGTTTTTAGCTGTTGGTTCAGGAAGTAATCTCTTTGCTGCTTTTCGATATCGCCTCTAACTTTGTTTTCGATCTGGTCCTTCAACTGGAGCATTTGGAGCTCATGGTCCATATGGTCCAATATTATGCGCGCCTTTTTTGAAAGCGCATTTACTTCAAGTACTTTTTGCTTGGCCTCAACTTTAATTCCCAGGTTAGAAGAGATGAAATTCAACAGGAAGGGATCCTTGTTGATATTTTTTAGCATCACAACTGCTTCGGAAGGAATATTCGGGGACAGTTCGATGATATTTTTAGCTCTGTCCTTCACCGTGGAGATCAGGGCTTCAAATTCCATGTTATCGGTGGGAGCAACTTCCTTTAGTATTTGAATTCCTGCCTCTAGATAAGGATCGGTCTTGGTGAATTTTACTAATTCAAATCTTGATCGACCTTGTAAAATGGCAGTAGCGGAACCATCAGGTAACTTCAGCAATTTCAAGATCCTTGCTACGGTACCTACTTTGAAAAGGTCCTCAACTTCTGGGTTCTCGATCTTGCTATCCCTTTGGCTTACCACTCCGATCAGGCGATTATTATCATAAGCTGCCTGAATAGCGCTTAGAGACTTGGCTCGACCCACTGTTATGGGAATGATAATTCCTGGAAAGAGTACGGTATTCTTCAGAGCAAGTAGCGGAAGGACTTCAGGCATATCTGCGCCATCCTTGGGTTCCTCCTCCTCCTCATCGATCGAAAAAAGAGGCATAAATTCCCCTTCCTCTTCAATATTTGACGCTTCAAAATATTCCTCAAACATATCTGTAAGCATGGTTGTCCAGGAATGCCAAGATGACATTTTTCCTGGGTTATAATGGTAAGCTTTCTTTGGTCAATATTTATGCCACGGGAAAAAAGCCCTCAATAGTCATTAAAACTGCATTCTATTCAATGGAAATCAGCCAAAAAGGCAGAAAACGAATTTAGGCGACCTGCTCAACTTTCCCGGCCTTTGATTCTTGCTTAGCCGGCAATTCATCTTTCTCAACACGAAGGTTTCCAATAATGAATTGTTGCCTGTCAGGAGTGTTCTTTCCCATATAATATGAAAGAATCTCGTCTATCTTGGAATCGTCTCCCAGGATCACCGGTTCAAGCTTCATTTCCGCTCCGATGAAATCTCCAAATTCATCCGGAGAGATCTCGCCCAGTCCTTTAAATCTTGTTACTTCAGGCTTGCCTCTTAATTTCGAGATCGCTTCCTTTTTCTCTGCTTCACTGTAGCAGTAAAATGTCTGGCTTTTATCCCGTACTCTAAAGAGCGGAGTTACCAGGATATATAAATGGCCTGACCTTACCAACTCGGGAAAAAACTGAAGGAAAAAAGTCAGCAATAGCAATCGAATATGCATGCCATCAACATCGGCATCTGTGGCGATCACCACATTATTGTAACGCAGGTCATCCAATCCATCTTCGATCTTCAGGGCGTGTTGAAGCAGATTAAATTCCTCGTTTTGATAGACGATCTTTTTTGTCAGTCCAAAACAATTCAGTGGCTTTCCACGAAGGCTAAAAACGGCTTGCGTCTGCACGTCTCTGGCTTTGGTAATGGACCCTGATGCTGAATCCCCTTCGGTAATGAAAATGGTGGAAGCATTTCTTAGCTCCTCAGAAGATTTTCTTGAAGAGTCATTAAAATGGACTCTGCAATCGCGCAATTTTTTATTATGAAGGTTTGCTTTTTTAGCCCGTTGGTTCGCAAGTTTTTTGATCCCTGCGATCTCTTTCCTTTCCCTTTCTGATTGAACGATCCTGGCCTGGAGTGCCTTGGCAACTTCAGGATTTTTATGAAGGAAATTATCCAGTTCCTTGGAAACAAATTCATTTACAAAGGACCGCAGTGTTGGCCCACCAGGAGCAACATTTTGAGAACCTAGTTTCGTTTTCGTTTGTGATTCAAAAACAGGCTCCTCGACCCGTACACTGAGTGCGGTAATTATGGATGCCCGGATATCTTTTGCATCATAGTTCTTATTAAAATGTCCACGTACGGTCCCTACTAATGATTCCCGGAAGGCAGCCAAATGCGTTCCTCCCTGAGTAGTATTCTGCCCGTTTACAAAGGTGTGGTATTGCTCACCATAATGATGCCCATGGGTCAATGCAATTTCAATATCCTCACCTTTCAAATGAATGATAGGATATCGAATCTGGTCATTGGCAGTTTTCCTTGTCAAGAGATCAAGAAGGCCATTTTTTGAATAGAGGGTCTTACCATTTAATTTGATCCGCAACCCTGCATTCAGGTAGGCATAGTTCCAAAGTTGTTGCTCAATAAAATCAAGACGGAACTTGAATTTTTTGAAAATGGAATCATCTGGTTTGAAAAACGTGAAGGTTCCGTTCTTTTCCTTGGACTTTGCAATCTTGGCATTACGTTTCAACTCCCCTTGCGAAAACTCCACCACCTTGGTTCTACCGTCCCGATAAGATTCAGTTCTGAATTCATTGGACAGCGCATTGACTGCCTTGGTCCCCACTCCGTTCAGGCCTACAGATTTCTTAAAGGCTTTGGAATCATACTTTCCACCTGTATTGATCTTCGATACACAATCAACCACTTTACCCAAGGGGATTCCCCGGCCAAAATCACGGATCTCAACATAATCCTCGTGAATGTCGACAACGATCTCACGCCCATAGCCCATGACATACTCATCGATGGAATTATCAATTATTTCCTTTATGAGTATATAAATGCCATCATCTGGTGAAGATCCATCTCCGAGCTTTCCGATGTACATTCCAGGGCGCATTCGGATATGTTCCCGCCAATCCAGCGACCTGATATTTTCCTCTGTATATGTGACTTGAGACATGGGTAGATTCTAGTGTTTCTTGAATGCTTGCGGAGCAACTCCACAGCCACTAAGTTACTAAATGCAGATCATCCCAGAAAATGAAACCCTAGAGGGAAAGGGTTCCTTGTCTGGAAAAATCTTTCAATTGTCGGATCAATTCCGGATTGGCTTTTTGGGGCATCAGGGGAATGGAATCTTTCCGGTCATCCCTGATCTCCACCTGGAGTTCTTTGCCAAAGATTTTGGCCAGGTCTCCCATTTGTCTGGCGTAGTTTTCACTATTCCCTAAAGCCAGGAATAATTCAACTACTGCCATACGAATGATCTCATATTTATCTGATTTCATCAGCATTTGTCTAAGGCTTTTCCCTTTATATTTTTTACCGACCTCTCCCATCTCTTTCTGAAGGGTTTCTACAGAATATCCCAGTAAGCCCGACCGGAATCGCCACCACTCACGATATTGATCGGGATTACTAAAAAGGGATTTCTTGAGCTTTCGCTCAACGGAAGTTTGACAGCTGACCAGGCCCATGGCCTTGGTTAATTCAATTACTGTCAAAATTTGGTCTTTGGTGAATTCCGGTTTCTGGGATTGTTCATCTTTTACCCATTCTGATAGCTTTCTGGTAAATACCAATTTTACAGGACTTTTACTTCCCAAGACGATCAGACGGGCAAACTGTACAGACAGATAATAATCTTTTCGTGGACTATGCTTGTTTTTCTTTTCTGAAAAATCTTTGAGCTCTCTTGGCTTCCGGATATCATCACCG
>JABDJM010000380.1 GCA_013002475.1 Saprospiraceae bacterium
AAGATTGGAACATCATTTATCAGAAAGAATTCGACTCAGCAAAAGAAGCAAGGACCTTAGAAAAAAAGATAAAGAAGCGAGGTGCTAAAAGGTTCTTGGAGGGAATCTAGTCGAAAACCCCTTATAAAGACCCTCACGCCTTCGGCGTGAGGGTCGGGAGTTCGAATCTCTTACTTGTGACGCTGAAGGCGTCATCGCCCACAAAAGGTCAAGGTAAAACTTGGCCTTTTTCTATTTAGGATAGGCCATAATTAACGGAGGCCCTCCCGAAAATTCGGGAAGGCCTCCGCTAATTTTTTTGTATTACCCCTTATTTTCCGCCTAAGAGACTTCTATACTTGGCCGGGTCATTAAGCAAACTAATGGCCTCCTTGATCTCCGGATCATTTTTCAAGCCTACCTCGATCTTTCCCCTGTGATAGTAAAATCGCTTGACGATCTCTTTTTCCAGGAGATTGGTGATCTCTGCCTGGTTGTTCTGCAGATCCTTCGTCTTTGCATCCAGGATCTTTTGCTCAACATCATCCAGATCAGCTGCCAATTGATTTAGGACTCCTTCTTTCTCAGCCTTCTCCCTCAATTCCTGTAGTTCTTTTTGAGTCTTGGTTTCATACTCAAAATTATTCTTGCGAACATACTGGACAAATTGATCAAACTCCCCGAAGGTAAAATCCTTCGGCTCTGGAAGCGTCGAATTTCTCAAAACAAAATCTGTAGCATAATCGAATATGACAAACTGGTCTTCGAGACTGGCAACTACCTGTTCATCTTTTGCAGGCTTCAGCTTAACATCCGGAGCCACGCCCCCGCCATCAAAAACTTTCCGGCCGGAACGGGTTTTAAAACCTGCACGCTCACTATCAGGAATATCCTTTGGTCTTCCATCTTCGTACTCTACTCCTTGGATACATCGTCCACTAGGGATATAATATTTAGCTGTTGTCAATTTTACTTTTGAATTGTAGCCAACGTCACGGGTATTTTGTACAAGTCCTTTTCCAAAAGATCTTTGTCCAACCAAAACACCTCTGTCAAGGTCCTGGAGAACCCCGGAAACAATCTCCGAAGCTGAAGCAGAATTTTTGTCTATCAATACAACCAGTGGAATTTCTGTATCCACAGGTTTATTTAATGTCTTAAAACTACGATCCCAATCGATCACCTTTCCTTTTGTAGTAACAACCAGTTCTCCCTTTGGGATGAACACGTTTGAAACGTTAACTGCCTCGGTCAATAATCCACCTCCATTTCCACGAAGGTCAAAGACAACCCCTTTCAAGTTTGGATTTTCACTTTTTAGATCCTCAAGAGCCCTGGCAACATTTCGGCCGGCATCCCGGGTGAAAGTGGTAAGAGCAAAATAACCGATGTCATTTGCGATCGTCCCGGTGTAAGGCACATTAGGAACAACAACCTCATCCCGGATCATAGTAATTTTTTGAGGCTTGGACTCTCCTGGACGTTTGACCACAAGATCAACCTCAGTACCCGGGAATCCCTTCAAAATGTTCATCACATCATCCGAAGATCTGCCTTTGGTTTCCTGACCATCAATTTTTACAAGCACATCACCAACCTTCAGGCCGGCCTTTTGAGCCGGACTATTATCAAAGGACTCAGTGATCGTAATGTCTTTGCCGATCTTTCGGATCTGCGCGCCGATCCCATTGTACTTTCCGTCTGTTATGTATCGAAAACTTTCGATCTCGGTTTCGGAAATGTAGTTCGTGTAGGGATCCAGGGATTCGAGCATGGCATCGACTCCGGTTCGCATCAATCGTGCAGGATCCAGATCATCTACATAAGAGGTGTTGATTTCTTTGTAGAGATTGGTAAAAATTTCAATGTTTTTTGAGATTTCGAAATAGCGGTTATGATCAATGGTCATGGTAGCCATCCCCGCTAGGCCCAGGACAGCTAGTGCCCCAAATTTTAAGTACGGTTTCATCATTGTTCTTTCTTTAAGCTGTGGAGTTAAAACTTGAACGTAAAATGGGCACGGATTCGCCTATCTGATAGACAGTTATACGCAAAGAAATGAGATTTGGGGGATGTTGAGCGGTACTTTTCTAGTGTAAACGTCACTTCTCAGCTATCCTATACTCTCATCAATTGTAAAAATGGTGCCAACTATGCCTGTATTTCCTGGTATTTATCAAATTACAAAAAAGGTCTATGGGTATTCCAAGGCTTGTCAACGATTCAAGCATTTTGAAATTATTTCAGCAAAAAGTCCCGAACCGTCTGAAATAATTCCTCCGGTTTGTCTGCGTGGACCCAATGGCCGGCCTCAGGAATCGTCACCAAATTGGCATTTGGGAACTTCTCAAGCAATTCCGGAGCAGGCGCCTCAGGTAGATAGTTCGAAAGGCCACCACGGACAAAAAGGCTTGGACCTTCGTAGTTGTTTCCCTCAACTCCGGCAAGGATCTCCGCGTAGTTTTCGTACAAACTTTCAACATTCATCTTCCATCTAAATCCGCCGCCTGGATTGCGCGAAAGATTCTTCATCAAAAATTGCCTTGTGCCCGGATTTTCGATCAATTTGGCCAGATGTGCGTCCGCTTCTGATCTTTTTTCTAAAGAATTTATAGGTAAGGTCAAAAGCGAATCAAAGATCTCTTCATGGACTGGAGTATTTTTTTCTGTACCCATATCCACAACCACAAGCTTATTTACCCGATCATCATGATCCATTGCCAACTTCATCGCTGTTTTTCCACCCATCGAGTGCCCTAGGAAATTTGCTCGAAATATCCATTGACTATCAAGGAATCCTAACAGATCCTCAGCCAGTAATGGATAAGAAAAATCATTAACATGTGGAGACTTGCCATGATTCCTTTGGTCAACAACGTATACAGTAAAATCCTCCTGCCATCTTTTTGCAAGGGTCTGCCAATTGTCAAGCATCCCAAATAATCCATGCAGAATTATCAAAGGGGGACCTGAGCCGTATGTCTTAAAGTTTAATTCCATAAAAAGTCCTAGTTCCGTTGAGCAGCTTTCTTGATAGAACAAGTCAAATTCAGTACTTTTGGTTCAGCATTGCCGCCCCATCCGCGTCGCCCACCCCCCGTAACAAGAACAAATACTGTGGCCAAAGTGAATAACATTTGGTGGGTGCTTCTTTTTGTGGGTTTGTTCCCTGTGGCATTGCCTTCTCAACCCAATCTTCCCCAGCTTTACGAACAACTCGAAAAAGCAACCACCCCAGCTGAAAAAGCAACTGCGTATTATCGCCTTGCGGAAGTGAACCTATTCCGCAAGCCACCCCTTGCCATTTACCAGGGACAACAAGCATACAAGTTCGCGGAGCAAATTCCAAATTATCGGCTTCAATCCGGATCGGCCATTATCATGTCCAAGGCCTTCATCAGCCAGGGAGATTTTGACAACGCAGATCTTTGGGTCCGAAGAGCATTGGACCTGGCCAAAAGTGTCCGGTCTGGTAAACTCGTACTTGAATCAACCTCCCTGCTGAGCGACCTTTACGCCTCAAACAATCAATTCCAGGAAGCATTTATACAATTACAGGAAGGAATAGAATATGTCAATAGATTTCCTGAATCAGGTCCTGATCCCCAACAAGAAAAACTGATCAGGGATCTAAAAAGGGATATTTCCTCTCTACAGGCAAAAGAAAAACGACTCGAGGATGAGTTGATATCCATAAAGAACCCTGAAAGCCCAATTCCTCCAATTGAAACGATAAGCCGGGAGACGATATATATTGATAGCACCGGTCTTATGCGCCAGGACCTTCCTCAAGAACAAATAGTTCTTACAGCCCACGATACTTTTCTTGGATTACCTTCCTGGTGGTGGATCCTGGGCTTGGCTATACTTTCTTTAGGGCTTCTGGCATCTTTGTTTTGGTTGATGGGAAATAAGGATGAAGAGGATGATATACTGGCTTACCGTGTTCGCGAAAAGGACCTTCTTATTGAGGATTACAAACAAGAGGTAGAAAATTTAAAAAGAGGGAAAAAGATGGGCCTGCACATATTCCCGATTTCAGAAACAGGAACCACCAAAAAAATTGAGACTGGAATATTGGTTGTAGATCTTACTGAAAGTGCCTTTCCTTCCTCCGAGAAGTTCGCTTCCCAGGTTGAAAAGCTGGACAAAGAGATGGGATTAATCCTTGGAGAATACCCGGGGATTTTAATGATCAACAAGGTTGGGCCCCGCTACATTTTTATGGCAGATCCCGATGCATTGGACAACGGTCTTTCTGGCCTGGTAATTTTTGCAGAAGAGCTCATTGAATATTTCGAGGACCAGCAAAAATATGGTTGGAAAGCAAAATTTGGTGTACATTCAGGCGAATTGCTTTTCGCAAGAATGGACAGCATGCCTCAGGGAGTAGATGTATGGGGAAGTGATTTAGACCGCTGCATTTGGCTCGCTAGTTTGAGCCAGCCAAATACCTTGACAATCACCTCCTCCGCCAGAGATCTTTTGGAAAATCCTGAGAGATGGTCTTATCTTGAAGAGCAAGAGGATAACACAGGAAAAGCTATCAGAATTTTTAAAAAACTATAAGTACGCCACCTTTGTCCAAAGTTTTTGACCTTACCTCCCCTTTTACTCCGACAGGAGATCAACCCCAGGCCATCCGACAATTAGTAGATGGAATTGAAGAAGGCGAAGCAGCCCAATGCCTTCTTGGAGTTACGGGCTCCGGAAAAACGTTCACCATTGCCAACGTCATTGCAGAGGTAAAAAGGCCCACACTTATTCTTACCCATAATAAGACTCTGACCGCACAGCTTTACGGAGAGTTCCGAGAGTTCTTCCCAGATAATGCGGTGGAATATTTCGTCTCCTATTATGACTACTATCAGCCGGAAGCCTACATGTCTTCCAGCAACACCTATATAGAGAAAGATCTTTCTATCAATGAGGAGGTAGACAAGCTCAGGCTTAGGGCCACTTCCTCATTGCTTTCAGGCCGAAGGGATGTAATTATTGTTTCTTCTGTTTCATGTATATATGGTATGGGTAATCCCGAAGATCTGCAAACAGGAATCATTCGACTGTACCGTGGACAACCCTATTCCAGAAATACATTCCTTTACGACCTGGTCCAAAGTCTGTACACGCGCACACAGGCAGAATTCAAAAGAGCGACTTTTCGTGTAAAGGGGGATTCGGTTGATATCAATCTGCCTTATGTGGATTATGGTTATAGGGTCGTTTTTTTCGGAGATGAAATTGAAGAGATAGAGCGAATTGAACTTAGTAGTGGGAAAAGAATTGAAACAATCGAAAATGCCGCAATCTTTCCTGCCAATCTTTACATAGCCCCTAAAAACCGGATGAACGAAATCATCCACCAAATAGAGGATGAACTGGTAGCACAGGAGAAATATTTTACCAGGGAAGGCCGATTTCTTGAAGCCAAAAGGATAAAGGAACGGACCACCTTTGACATGGAAATGATGAAGGAGTTGGGTTACTGTTCCGGGGTGGAAAACTATTCTCGCTTCTTTGATGGAAGAGCTCCGGGAACAAGACCATTCTGCTTGCTTGATTATTTTCCAAAGGATTATTTGATGATCATCGATGAGAGTCATGTGACCGTTCCTCAGGTTCGAGGCATGTGGGGAGGTGACCGGGCAAGAAAGCTAAACCTGGTAAATTTCGGATTCAGACTTCCCTCCGCAATGGACAACCGTCCATTGAATTTTGCAGAATTTGAATCCATTACCAATCAGACCGTTTATGTCAGTGCGACCCCTGGGGATTATGAGTTAGAAAAAACGGAGGGGGAAATTGTTGAGCAACTTATTCGACCTACCGGTCTCCTAGACCCGCCTATTGAGGTCCGGCCAAGTATCAATCAGATAGATGATCTCCTGGATGAGATTGCAGGGAGGATAAAACAAAACGAACGGGTTTTAGTGACCACCCTGACAAAAAGAATGGCTGAAGAACTCACCAAGTACATGGCCAATCTGGATATCAAAGTACGCTACATTCACTCCGAGGTAGATACCATGGAGAGGGTTGAAATCTTGCGGGACTTAAGGTTGGGAGCCTTTGATGTTTTGGTCGGAGTGAATCTATTAAGAGAAGGGCTGGATCTGCCAGAAGTTTCCCTCGTAGCGGTGATTGATGCGGATAAGGAAGGATTCCTTCGAAACAACCGCTCACTTACGCAAACTGCCGGTCGGGCAGCCCGGAATGTAAACGGGAAGGTAATCTTCTATGCAGATAAAGTAACGGGGGCCATGCAATCCACGATCGACGAAACAAACAGGCGTAGAAAGATCCAAATGGCCTATAATGAAAAGCATGGGATCACCCCGACGACTATTACAAAGTCAAGAGAACAGATCCTTAACAAGCGATCAATTCTAGATATCCGGGGAAAAACCGCCCAAGCTTACATCGAACCTGATGAGCCGAGCCTGGCCGCTGATCCGATCATTGAATATATGAGTCGTGATAAGCTGGAAAAGCTAATTGAAGAGACAGAAAGAAAAATGAAAAAGGCCGCCAAGGAACTGGACTTTATTCAGGCTGCTCAGTACAGGGATGATCTGTTTGCCTTGAAAAAGAAATTGCGTGAGGTGGTTTAATCAATCGTGAAGAACCAGTCATTTTCCTGACTCATAGATTCATTGTACAAGTACCCATTTACTTCTAAAGTCTTGATCATTTCCTGGTCCTGAATCTGATCCTTAATGATCAGCTGCGCCATTTTACCCCGGGCCTTTTTTGCATTGAACGAGATCATCGTGAACTTCCCTTTCCTGAACTCCCGAAAGTGAATATTGATAATAGGCTTGTTAACCTTTTTGACATTGACTGCCTTGAAGTATTCCTTGGATGCAAGGTTAAGCACGAAATCACTTTGGCTGTTTTCAAGATCCTCATTGATGAGGTCGGTGATCTTATCTCCCCAGAACTGGTAGAGATTCTTTTTCCGTCCGATCTTGAGAGAAGTCCCCATTTCCAATCGATAAGGCTGCATTAGGTCAAGAGGCCGAAGTAAGCCGTACAAACCTGAAAGGATCCGTAAATGTTGATCGGCAAACTCAAAGTCCTGAGCATCGAAGGTTTCCGCTTCCAATCCCAAATAG
>JABDJM010000402.1 GCA_013002475.1 Saprospiraceae bacterium
GACAAAGGAATCAGCTTCCATCATCAGGACCTCAAAGGCACCGCTGGTAAATTTTTCTGAACTGGAGCCCCTTCTTTCCCCAAAGAATGACACAACCTATCTATTCAACTTTTGGGCGACCTGGTGCAAACCATGTGTAGAAGAATTGCCATTTTTTGAAGAACTATACAAGGAAAAAGCTGGCGAACCGTTTAAAATGTATCTGATCAGTCTTGACTTTCCGAAACAGATCGAAAAAAAGCTGATCCCTTTTATGGACAAACACCAACTCACAGGAGAGGTCATGGTTATCAATGATCCTGACGCCAATACCTGGATAGACAAAGTTAGCCCTGAATGGTCTGGTGCTATACCAGCCACGCTTATTGTTCGCGGAGATCAGCGAACATTTCATGAGGGAAAGTTGTCTTCTAAGGAGGAAATAGAAAATTTAATCTCGCAACTCTAAAATCTTTAATAATGAAACTGAACCTCACAAGCATTTTCATGGTAGCCTTGATGGGACTTTCTCTGGTGGCTTGCCAAAATAATACAGCACAGGTAGCTGAAGATGGCTCCACTGAGACATCTGAAAAAATGGTCAACAAATCTCCTAAAGCTGTAAAAGCCGCTTTGGAAACAAAGGGACCGGGCTATTCAGTGGGAGATATTGCCACAGACTTCAACCTCAAGGGAATTGATGGAGAAATGTACTCTTTAAAAGGCCTGGAGGAAGCCAAGGGTTATATCGTGACCTTTACTTGCAACCATTGCCCATATGCGGTAATGTATGAAGACCGACTAATCGATCTACACAACAAATACGCTCCAATGGGTTACCCTGTGGTAGCAATAAACCCTAACGATCCTGCTGTTCAAGCAGAGGATTCTTTTGAGAAGATGCAGGTTAGAGCAGAAGAGAAGTCATTTCCCTTTGTCTATCTTTTTGATGAGGGACAAAAGATCTATCCGCAATATGGAGCTACAAGAACTCCTCACGTATTTCTTTTGGACGAGGGGTTAAAAGTCCGGTACATTGGTGCCATCGATGACAATCCACGAGACGCTTCGGCGGTTCAAAAAGAATACCTGGCAGAGGCTATTAATGCAGTAATGAAAGGTGGAGAGCCTGAACCAGATTTTACTAAGGCAATTGGGTGCTCGATAAAGACAAAAAAGAGCTAAGATTGGTTTCCTTTGAAAAAGGCTGATCCTTTTGGGTCAGCCTTTTTTATTTGTTGACCAGTCAAAAACTGTATCTTTTCCCCTACAAACAAGCTTCATGCGAAAAGTCCTCATTCTTGCTCTGATCTTTGGTTTTTTTTCCTGTGCATCTGATAGCCCGGAAGACCTGGTCTCTCTGGACCTACTTAAATATGGCGTTCCAATCACTATTATGGCACCAGACAGCGCAGAGGTGAAAACAATGGACCTGGTTGTGCAGAAGGATGTGTCTATTCGTAAGGGAGATGATTTTTATGTTCAACTTTTCATGTCAGAAGCTTCTTCAACTCAGTCGTCGGTAATTGCAGCCCGATTAAAAGGAGAGATAAAAAGCAATCCTTATTTTTCAAAAATGATCTCGGAAGAAGAAAGTGGTTTCATCTTTGAGAATGCGATTGACAGCCTTAAACCAAGTTATGATTTCAGATTCGTAAAAGTTCAAGGTGATAAAGAGTATGAATTTCGAACTGGGCTAATAGGGACTTTTAGTCTTGATGAAGTAGAACAAATGTATAAAGCAATAAAGAATTAATTTCCCCGATACCCATAAAAGGGAAAAGGCTTCTCGAATTTCGAGAAGCCTTTTCTTTTCCATGGGATTTGTTGTAGTTAGGCTTCTTGTAGAAGCTCCGTACTGATTATTCCCAGGATTAATAAGAAAATCCCTAAAATGATCATACGCGGGTTTTTTGTCGCGCTAAAGCGGGTTAAAAAAGTAAGTTGACAGCTTCCTTCAGTATTTTCCAGAAACTATGTAAGTATCAGCTTTTTTTCCAACGCCTAATATCCGGAAAAAGTTTCCAAAAGAGAAAGGGCAAACCCAATGGGTTTGCCCTTTTAACATTTTATACAAGAAGCTTACGTATTTCTACTTACGCTTTCTGCTTGTTGCCTTTCTTAGGCTCGCTTTTGCGCGCGTAGGCTTACGCTTAGCTGTAGTACGCTTTCTTGTCGTAGCCCGCTTCTTAGGAGCAGCTTTACGAGTTGTCCGCTTTCGCGTCGTAGTCCGCTTCTTAGGAGCAGCTTTACGAGTTGTTCGCTTCCGCGTCGTAGTCTTCTTCCGAGTCGTAGCCCGCTTCTTAGGAGCAGCTTTACGAGTTGTCCGCTTCCGCGTCGTAGTCTTCTTTCGAGTCGTAGTCTTCTTAGCGGCGGCCCGTTTTCTGGTAGTAGTCCGCTTCTTAGGAGCAGCTTTTTTCGTTGTGCGTTTCCTAGTGGTGGTTTTCTTAGCGGCGGCTTTTTTTCTAGTCGTAGTCCGCTTCTTAGGAGCGGCCTTTTTAGTTGTACGCTTCTTAGCAGCTGTACGCTTCTTAGGAGCGGCCTTCTTTGCTGTAGTTTTCCGTCTTGTAGTAGTCTTCTTTTTTGCAGGAGACTTCTTTGCTGTAGTCCGCTTTTTAGCGGTTGTACGTTTTTTGGTCGTACGCTTTTTGGCTGCTGGCTTTCTTTTAGCAGCCTTTTTAGTAGTGGTCTTCTTAGTAGCCATTTTTGATTTTGTTAAATTATAAGAAGAATTCCCTGCGGCTGCATTTGCAGAAACCGCAGATTTAAAGTTCTTTTCTACCTGCGCCCAATTGATTAGGTTAAAAAAGGCGGCGATATAATCTGGTCTTCGATTTTGATATTTTAAATAGTAAGCATGCTCCCAAACATCCAGGCCTAAAATTGGGATGCCCCTATCTTCTGCAACATCCATAAGTGGGTTGTCCTGATTAGGAGTAGAGCTGATAAATAGATTCCCTGATTTATTTACTGAAACCCAAGCCCATCCCGATCCGAATCGGGTGCCTGCTGCCTTGGCAAACTCTTCCTTAAAACTGGCAACACTTTTAAAGGCTCTATAAAATGCTCTTCCAAAGTTTGATCGCTTACTAGGCAACCCTCCCCCGGTAGGAGAAAGTATCTTCCAAAAAAGATCATGGTTGTAATATCCACCTCCGTTGTTGCGAACACCATTTCCATGCTTTCCTGCATTGGCCAGAATTTCTTCAATAGAAAGAGATTCAAGTTTGGTCCCTGCAATTGCCGCATTTAGTTTCTTGGTATAACCAGCATGGTGTTTGCCGTGGTGGATGGTCATCGTACGCTCATCAAAGTGTGGTTCAAGGGCGTTTGCTGCGTACGGTAAATTAGGTAAGGTGAATGTCATTTGACATGGGATTTTGTTAGGTATTAAAAGTCAAAAAAAAAGTCATCTTTTAAATAGCTAAACATAAATCTTCGAAAGCGTTGAGTCAAATATAAAAATGTTCTTTAAAGTATACTAGGCAGATACACAAATGTTACCTACGGAAAATCTGTACTTGAGACTCAAAAATGATGCCCAGGTAACAAGTTGATAAAAACCACATCTTAAATTAATGCAAACTCAAAATTGAATTAGATCTTTTTGAAAAGTGCAATAATGAAAATTTTATAGACACTTTTCAGGCTCGTTAGTGCTTACAAAGCATGCATAGAAAAGTGATAATGTCTTTAACCTTTTTGATGTCATTGATTGGTTTTGTTTTTACACTACTTTCAGTAAACCCTTTCCCTATAAGGGTTTGCACGTTAAAGACAATTAAACCTTAAGTTTTCCTTTAACCAGAAACAATAAAACAATACTCAACAAGAAGCAAAATCTTTGATACAAATACGCTAATCAAAAACACTTGAAGTAAACTTCAACTAGAACTCGAATTAGTGCATAAAAAAAGCACAAAAATTTATTTGTAATGATGCAAAAGAAAGAGCCAAAATTCATTTTATCGGTACCTTTATGACCTAAAAAAAAATATGAGTTTTAGGAAAGAAAAAGATAGTATTGGGATAATTGAGGTGCCATCGAAGGCATATTGGGGAGCGCAAACCCAAAGAAGTTCTCAAAACTTTAAGATCGCGAATCAGACAATGCCGATAGAAGTAATACAAGCTTATGCGATACTTAAGAAAGCCGCTGCGATAACTAATGCGGAGTTAGGTGTACTAACAAAAAAGAAAGCCACCCTTATTAGCAAAGTTTGCAATGAGATTGGATCAGGATTATTAGACGACCAATTCCCTCTAGTTGTTTGGCAGACTGGGTCTGGTACCCAAACGAATATGAATGTCAATGAAGTCATTGCAAACAGAGGTCATGTCTTACAAGGTGGAAGATTGCGAGACAAGAACAAAGTGTTGCATCCAAACGACGATGTTAACAAGTCGCAATCATCCAATGACACCTTTCCTACGGCAATGCACATAGCAGCCTATGATATGCTTGAAAAAACCACCTTGCCAGGACTCAGAAAACTGAAAAAGACACTGGACAGAAAGGCAAAGTCTTTTTCAAAAATCGTTAAGATTGGCCGAACCCATTTAATGGATGCCACACCCGTCACACTTGGCCAGGAATTGAGCGGTTATGCATCTCAATTAGAACATGGAATCCAGGCCATAAAGAATACTCAGGGGCACCTTAGAGAATTAGCACTTGGCGGGACTGCAGTTGGAACCGGGCTGAATACTCCCAAGGGATATGATAGAAAAGTTGCCCGCCATATTGCAAAGATCAGTGGTCACCCCTTCGTAAGTGCAAAGAACAAATTTGAGGCCCTTGCGGCTCATGATGCCCTTGTCGAAGCACATGGAGCATTAAAAACGGTTGCGGTATCACTGATGAAGATCGCAAATGACATAAGGATGCTGGCCTCAGGGCCCCGTTGCGGCATAGGCGAGATCACCATTCCCGCAAATGAACCCGGATCCAGCATAATGCCAGGAAAAGTTAATCCTACCCAGTCCGAAGCAGTAACAATGGTCTGTGCCCAGGTCCTTGGAAACGATGTAGCCATAAATGTTGGAGGGGCAACCGGCCATTTTGAATTAAACGTTTTTAAGCCGATGATGATCACAAATTTCCTTCACTCAGCCCGAATGCTTGGAGACGCGGCAAGCTCATTTAATGACCACTGTGCTGTTGGAATTCAACCAAACAAGAAGGTTATCAAAGAAAAGCTGGAAAACAGCCTCATGCTTGTAACCGCCTTGAACACTAAGATAGGCTATGACAAGTCTGCTGAAATCGCAAAGAAGGCCTACAAGGAAGATACTACCCTTAAAGAGGCAGCAATGGCTTTGGGTTACCTGACAGCAAAAGAGTTCGATGCCTGGGTAAGGCCTGAAGCAATGGTTGGAACGATAAAAAAATAAAGGGAAGCAAGCGAGGCTTACTTCCCTTTGGGCTTTGAGGCTGTGGAGCTTAGTACATTCCTATTTTCTGAAACCTTGTGGCTGATTTACCAATCGTCACATAATAGGTTCCAGTGGCAAGCACATCTGTGTTTATTTCAAGGATATTTCTGCCTTCCAGAAGATCTAACTGGTAAGAGTCAACCACGACTCCCAATGAGTTAGAAATAATTACGGTTTTATTATCCGAATCCAAAGCTTCATAGATCACGTTGATCTCCCCGCTTCCTATTGGATTAGGGAAGGCCTTTGTGATGCCAATGTCAAAGCCGTTTGAAGCACAGGGTACATCATGTACCAAGGTTTCGCTGTAATCGAATTGCCCGTTAAAGTCAACTTGCTTAAGGCGGTAGTAATTTTTACCTAAAGGTGAACTGTCGACAAATTTGTAAGAATTCACTTTGTCAGTTGTTCCTTGACCTTCAACCTTTGCAATGGCTTCAAAAGACACTCCGTCTCGGCTCCTTTGAATCTCGAAGTAATCGTTGTTTTCCTCACTGGCGGTTACCCACTCCAGCTCTGCCGTACATGCTTTTGCTGTGATAATAAAATCTACCAGCTCAACAGGCAATGCAAATTGAATATCAACGATCACTTCCGCTGCATCATATCCTCCTTTTCTATCTGTAGTTGTGTATGTGAATTTATCTTTACCAACGTAATCTGCTGGCGGCGTATAATCGATAAAATCATCAGTTGGGTTTGTTGGCGTTCCATTACGGTTAATGGTCACAGTACCTCCCTTTTCAGTGGCATTATCATTCGTACTATTCAGTCCGGCGGTCATGATCAATATCTGATCCCCCGGGTTTGGATCATAATCAGGTATTCCCATATTCAAAACGTCAACAGGAATTGACTGATTTACTTCTGTACTTGTCGCATCGTCCAGGGCAACTATGCTGTTGTTTCCTTTTCCATTTTGGATAAAAACTGAACATAATCCCTGTACAGATCCTCTGTAAACTCCAACTTCCTTGCAAACCTGCTTGTCTGTGGCTCCATTTTTCAAAGTGAAATGGTTGATACTAGGTGTTACCCCTATCGATACATTTCCTGTTCCACATAATGTGGCATATTGGCTCTCAATGACGAAGTCATCATCGACCTCAACACAAATGCCATGGACCACAGTTTCAGATTTTCCTGAAAGTCTCCAATCGTCAGAGATGAAGATCTCAGCTCCATCATGTCCCCAGAAGAGTGCGCCTTCTCCCACTCGAAGATCCTTAACAGGGAAAGGCATAGTGAGTTTCCCAAATACATGGGTTGTTCCGTGTTTCAGGATCAATCCATCATGGTAGGTACCCATATTTGCAACGAACTCTCCAAGGGGCTTAATCAGTAGGTTACCGGTATGCGTGTAAGCGGACCCGGTTAAAGTCACTATGTGATTATCATCGATAGTCACATCATCTGTAGATGTTGGCACTTGATTGCCAATCCAGGTGCCTGGATTATTCCAGTCACCAGACTGGGCTGAAACGATTGAATCAGCCCGCAGGCTTGAAATGCTCAAAAGAGCCAACATAAGTAAGCTTAAAAGTTTAAAAAACTTCATGGTAGTAAGTATTGGTGTAAGAAATTGATTCAACAATTCAGCTGCAATTATTTGACCACGGGCCAAATTTTTTCTGGTATTTCAGATCTTAGGAAACAGCGATATATACTGCCAGCTGAAAAAGAAGGGCTTACATATAGGCCAAAAAGTCGATTTCAGGAGAATACACGATTGAGGGTATTGAGAGATCTTTGAAAAATGAGGGTGGAAGAGTGCTTCCATATTAGGCTAATTTCTCCTATCTTTGCCCCGCTAAATTCAGAAGTTCTTTGTAAATGAAAACTCTAGATGCCTTTAAACTCCCTATTAAGGGGCTAAAGGACGGAATTCACGATTTTGAATTCTCTGTGGATCAAACCTTTCTGGAGCAGTTTGAAGCATCTCCTGTTAAGGAGGGAAAAGTCGCTTGCCAGGTAAAGCTGGATAAACGACCAAATATGATGGTTCTGGACTTTGATATTACCGGAACGGTCAAAACTCTTTGCGACAGGTGCCTGGCGAATATTGACCTTCCAATTGGAGGCAATCAGGAGCTAATAGTAAAATATGAGGAGGAAGGAGCCAGGGAAAACCCGGACTATGTCCTGATCGAACCTGACAGTAGCCATCTTGATGTTTCTTCATTTGTTTATGAATTTGTGTGTCTCGCTATCCCTTTGACAAAAACCTATGATTGTCAATCGGAGGAAGAACCACCTTGTGACTTTAAATCCCTGGCCTTATTGGAGAATAATTCCGATGAGAATACTGATGAGAATAATCCCATTTGGGACGTTTTAAAAGATTTGAAATAAAAAGAATTAATCATGGCACATCCTAAAAGCAAAATCTCCAAGCAGCGGAAGCGCAAACGCCGTACACATTATAAGGCTAGCTCACCCCAACTTGGCACTTGCCAGACTACAGGAGAGGTACACCAGTACCACCGGGCTTATACAGTAGATGGTAATATGTACTACCGAGGGAGATTGGTGATAAAAGCCGATGAAGACATTGAAGATTAGTAGCACAAAAAGCTATTCCAAAGGGCTCCGAATTTTCGGGGCTTTTTTTGTTTATAAACCCCTTAATTTTGCGGCATGAAAAAGATCATCAATTCAAGTCATGCGCCGGCGCCTGTTGGCCCCTATAATCACTCGGCAGCATTTAACGGTATCCTGTTTGTAAGTGGTCAGATAGCATTAAATCCTTCAACCGGGGAGATGGTGCAAGAATCCATCGAGGCTGAAACGCATCTGGTCATGAAGAATATCGAAGCGATCCTAAAAGAAGCCGGAATTGGATTTTCAGATATCCTGAAATGTTCAGTGTTTGTAACTGATATCCAGAATTATGGATCGATCAATGGCGTTTACGCCGAATACTTCAATGAAGACACTGCACCTGCTCGTGAATTGGTAGATGTTTGTGCCTTACCAAAAGGGGCAAATGTTGAGATCTCTGTAATCGCAAGTATCCCAAATTAATCACAATGGAAGAGAAAAAAACAGTCCTTTCCTGTATCCAGCCCACTGGCGACATGCACTTTGGAAATTACTTTGGTGCGGTTCAGAACTGGGTCCATCTGCAGGATACCTACGATTGCTATTATGGGGTGGTGGATTACCATGCGATGACCATGCCCTATAACCCAAAAAAGCTTAGAAGTAACACCTGGGACCTGATCATTAACCTGATGTCTGCAGGCGTCGATCCAAAAAACCTGTTCATTCAGAGCATGGTTCCGGAACATGCCGAGCTTTCCTGGATTTTCAATTGTTTTTGCAGTTTTGGGCAGCTAACCAGAATGACACAGTTCAAAGACAAATCCAGCCAATCCAATCAAAGTTCGGAGGATGGATTTATTGCTGCGGGGCTGTTAACCTATCCAATTCTCCAGGCAGCAGATATTCTTGTGTACAGGGCTGATTTTGTCCCTGTCGGGAAAGACCAGGAACAGCATTTAGAACTCAGCAGAAATATCGCCCAGCGATTTAATAACCAGATGGGTAAGGAATATTTTAAACTTCCGGAATGCCTTTTCACAGAAACTCCCAAGGTGATGTCTCCTGCTGACCCAACAAGAAAAATGAGCAAGAGCGCCGGGGAAAAGCACGCCATATCCATTTTTGCTGACCCGGACCGGATCAGAAAACAGATCAAGTCAGCTGTTACAGATACAGGTGAAAGCAGTGGAGAAATGAGCCCGGGAGTAGCCAACTTATTTAGCTTACTAAAAGCTTCAAATGAGATGGACTCCTATAATAGCTTAATGGAGGACTATAAAAAAGGAAGTCTGAAATATTCTGAGCTTAAAGAGGTGGTAGCCGAAGCCCTGGTAAAAGTATCTGACCCCTTCCGTGAAAAAAGGGCAAAGCTTGTGGCCAATAAAAAAGACGTTAAATACCAGATCAAACAAGCTTCCATCCGAATAAGAGGAAGGGCTCAGGAAACGCTAAGGGAGGTTAAGGAATTGGCAGGTTTGCTAAATGCAAAAATGTAACATGAAGATCATTTGTATAGGCCGAAATTACCGGGATCATGCTAAGGAACTTAACAATCCGGTTCCTAAGAAACCACTGGTTTTCATGAAACCTCCCTCTGCTCTACTTATCAATAAAAAGCCTTTTTACTACCCGGATTTTTCTAGCAATATCCATTACGAAGCTGAAGTGGTTTTAAAGATCACTAAAAACGGGAAGTATGTCCAACCTGCATTTGCCAAAGATTACTTTGCAGAAGTAGCCCTGGGTATCGACTTTACCGCCCGTGATCTTCAGTCTCAGTGTAAGGAAAAGGGTCACCCTTGGGAGATTGCTAAGGGCTTCGATGGCTCGGCGGTACTAAGTGAATTTGTTCCCTTCGATAAGGTGGATCAAAATGGTATTGAGTTCACTTTTTCCAAAAATGGGGAGATTGTCCAAAGAGGTAATACAAATGATCTCATATTCCCATTTGAGTACCTAATCCAGTACGTTTCTCAATTTTTCAAGCTCCAGATGGGGGATCTCATTTTTACAGGCACACCTGCTGGTGTGGGGCCTGTTAAGCCGGGAGATATCCTGAGAGGGGATTTTAACCAGTTAAAGGAAGAAGAGCCCCTGCTCTATTGCGAAGTCAAATAGCAAAAGACTTGATATTATCTAATAAGTATTAGTAATTTTGCGGCACCCAAACACGCTTTTTCATAACTGATTAACACACACCGATGCCATATCTTTTCACCTCCGAATCTGTCAGCGAGGGACACCCCGACAAAGTTGCCGACCAAATATCTGATTCCATTCTGGATGCTTTTCTTTCTCAGGATCCCAATTCAAAAGTTGCCTGTGAAACATTAGTAACAACCGGCCTTGCGGTTATCTCCGGGGAGGTCAGGTCTAAAGCCTATGTTGACATTCAAACCATTGTGCGGGACGTGATCCGCAGGATAGGATATAACAAATCGGAATACCAGTTTGACGCTGAATCCTGTGGAGTAATTTCCGCTATTCACGATCAGTCGGCAGATATTGCTCAGGGAGTTGATGTTGGGAAATCAGAGATTGATCAAGGAGCAGGTGACCAAGGTATGATGTTTGGCTATGCAACCAATGAAACTGCAAATTACATGCCTCTGGGTCTGGAGATCTCACATCTGATCCTTGAAGAGTTGGCAGACATTCGAAAGAAGGGCCGTAAAATGACTTACCTACGCCCGGATTCAAAAGCACAGGTTACAATTGAATACTCTGACGACAATAGACCTCAAAGAATTGACACGGTGGTTCTGTCGACACAGCATGATGATTTTGGCTCCGAGGCCAAAATGCTCCGAAAGATCAAAAAAGATGTGCAGGACATCTTGCTACCAAGAGTGATCAAAAGATTGCCGGCGCGAGCAAGAAGACTATTTGACAAAAAATATAAGCTGTTTGTAAATCCAACCGGCAAATTTGTGATCGGTGGACCCCACGGAGATACGGGACTTACCGGACGTAAGATCATCGTGGACACTTATGGCGGAAAGGGTGCTCATGGAGGAGGAGCCTTCTCTGGTAAGGATTCCTCAAAAGTTGACCGCTCTGCCGCTTATGCCACCAGGCATATTGCTAAGAACCTGGTCGCCGCCGGCCTTGCCGACCAATGCCTCGTTCAGGTCGCCTATGCCATTGGAGTTGCAGAACCAGTAGGATTATATGTGCATACATATGGAACTTGTAAAATTGATGGGCTTTCAGATCCTGAAATTTCTGAAAACCTAAGTTCAATTTTTGATCTCCGTCCGGCAGCCATAGTCAAGAAGTTTGGATTGAAAAATCCGATCTTCTCTGAAACAGCGGCATACGGGCATATGGGAAGAAAGCCAGGGAAGAAAAAGAT
>JABDJM010000405.1 GCA_013002475.1 Saprospiraceae bacterium
GATAATTACTCCGCCGGATTCCCAAAGGGAATCCCCACACTGATCAAAGGAACAGCTGCAAAAGATCCGCTCTCAAATATTTCCGTAACTGTATACAATCCAAAGTCAAGAGAAACTTTCCGGAAATTTACCCTGCCGCCTAATGAGATCAGTCCGACATCCTGGATGATGTAATTTTCTGAGATCAGATAAAATTTAGGAGAAAGCCTAATCATTCCGCTAATATTGATCACAGGCCTATCAGCCAGCGTACCATCAAAGTAACCATATCCCACACCGACATTTAAATTTCTATTACGGTCTCCTACTGTAAAAGCACCATAAAGAATTCCAAAGCCGGTTTCCTCCTCTCCAAGAACAGTTCCCAACAATCCACCGACTCCGACATTAAATTTGTCCTTTACAACAGGGATAGAAAATTTCGGAGTTATCCAGATAGGGCTCGAAGTTCCATCAAATAAAAAAAGAGGAATGACTCCTACTCCAACGGTAAGATTATTGGTTATTCCATAGCTTGCCTGATTTACAAAGAGAAAAGTGTTCTGGTAATAGCCTTCCCCTTTTCTTAGATTATATCCATTGGGAGCATAGAAGTATCTGGATGAAAATGGATTCTCTAACCATATTTCTCCTTCTTTTTCGGTTTCGGTTTCTCTTAAGGTTCTGATGGATTGAACGTCTTCCTTTTTAATGGTGATCTGCCCAAGATCATTAGTGTCCAGTACATAACTTCTCTGGTCCTCACTAATCACTTTTCCCACATACTCATTTCCATTTTTCGTTTGAATAAGGACCCTATCTTTTACTCCGACCTGGGAAAGCCCAAGTGTATAAAAAAGAGAAAACAAAAGGATCAGAAATGGCAATTTCTTCATTGTCTTGTATTTAGGCCTCGAAAAAAATCCCGGAAGCGGCAAGCCGCCACCCGGGAGTACAAGGTATCAATTTGTTATCCTGGAATTCAAAAAAACCATTGTTAAGGAATTCCCAAAGTTCATCTTGAGTAGTTTAAGCAGGTGTATTCTATTCCAAGCCCATGGCGGCTAATTTTCCGGACAAGGTAAAATATAGGTCATTTGACCAGATGTCTCCTGGTGTGGTCAGAAATACTGAGTATTCATACATACAGGTATCCCACGCGACTTCCAAAGACTCTATAACCTTACCATCCGACAAATGGAGCTTTGCAGTGCCACTTGGGTTTTCAGGATCGCCCCATATCACTCTACTTCCTTTCACCGCAGGAGGTATTCTCGAATACTTGGACGTATAAATCCAACGTCGGTTTCCTGTTTTGGGATCCAAGCAAGTGAACAGCTCTTTGGAGATGGAATTGAGAAACAAATGTTCACCTCTTACATAGATCTCAGGGAATAGATATGAATTTCCTGGTGGTTGAAATCCCCACACCTCGGACCCATTTATCGGATCAATTAGAGAAAGCCGGTCTCTTCTGGTAATCAAGACTTTTTCCTTGTATGGTAACATAGAATCCTTGTTCCTGAATCCCAATCCATTGCCAAGGGTTGTATCAGACCATTTCAACTTTCCATCAGGAATAGAATAACAGCGAATCTCTGAATGGGAACCTTCTGGGGTGGTATACTCGCCATTCACGAGCAGGATAGATCCTTGAGTTGGGTGGTCGAGAGTCAAAAGGCCCATGAGAAAAAAAGTATGGGTAGACCAATCCGAGAGAGAAACAAACTTTTCAAGTTTTTTTCTTTCAGAACCATCGGGCCGGTAAATCCCAAATGGGGTCGAAGAATCACAAGGATCCGAAACCAAATAAAAGTTTTCATCCCTGTACGAGACATCCTTTACGTTAAAAGGAAAACTAATTTCATCAAGGATCTCCCCACTTTGCGATTCAATAAGCATGGCCTGGTACTTAGAAAAAATTAAATAGCTACCATCGAAAGTCCGAAAATCAAGGTTGTGAACTGACACCGAAAAATTCGTGGAAACCTCCCATTGTTTTTCTCCGGTCTCCTTTTCCAAAGCCAGGACTTTCCTATCTGTTGAGCTGGAAGAAACACCGATCAAATGCTTATTAGTTTCAGCCAAATAGTTGAAATTAAGCACCTCCAGATCGACGACCCATTTCACCTCCTTCATTTCCCAGGAAGGTTCACAAGGGGGAGTTTCATGATCCTCATACTCAACACCAGAGCCAAGGATCGCTAGAATGCCATCCGAACAGCAGGAGCTCGTTCCTAGGACAAAAAGCAGGAAAATCACAGATTGACTTAAAGTTCTCATAATCAAAAGTTTTAGTGATTAATTGAATGGCAAATTAGGTGGGAGGTCAATCGAAATTTTCTCGAAAATTGAGACTGCGGGTCATTTGTCTCATTTGGTGAGACTTTTCATGTATCTTGATAGCAAACAAACTACATGGAAAAAGGGCTGCAGCAGCAGGTTTTTGAGAAGCTAAAAGCTGAACAGAATGGTTCGGAGATCGTCAGCCAGCTAATGGATATCCTGTCCCTTTCCAGGGCTTCTGTATACAAGCGGATGAAGAATGAGATTGGCTTAACACTGGAGGAGTTTGAAAAGATTCGGGATCATTTTGAACTTGATCTTCTACCTCCAAAGAAAGTAAGGCCGGGGCAGGTGATCATGCATCTCCCGGAAAAGGCTGATGATAAGGATCCGATCTTGCATTTTCTGAGACCCATACGGCATCAATTAGATATACTAGCTAAGAATGAGGACGCTAGCGTCCGGTTCCTGGCCGTCAGTTTTCCTGTTTTCTATACATTCCTTTACCCCGTGTTGGCTCTGTTCAAGTTTCTGGTCTATAAAAACTCTGTCTGGATCCCCTCGCATGCAAAGATCCCTCCTCTGGCAATTTCGAGTATGGCCAGAAACCAGGAATACATCAATACCTTTTCAGCGATAAGGGATCTATATGGTCGAATTGATTCTACAGAAGTCTGGACCTCCGATTTTTTTCAGTCAACCATCAATGAGTTGAAATTTTACCTTGAGTGCAACCTCTTTGCAGAACCCTCAGAGGCCCTTGTCATTATGGACAAGCTTCGCATGTGCATTGAAAATATATCCGGGATGGCAGAGAAAGGAAACAAATCAATAATGACACGGCATCCGGAAAAGGAAGAAGGTGGTCGATTTTCCTTGTTCGTAAACGATAGTGGTCACTTTGGGTCAACCATCTTAGCCCTGTCAGGAGACATAAAACAAGTGTATCTTACTTATGATCAGCCGAACTATTTATTCTCGAATGACCCCGTTCTTTTTGAGGATTCAAGGACCTGGTCAAAAAAAGTTGTAGACCAATCAACGCCCATTTCGGATTTGGGGAAAATGGAAAAAATAAAGTTCTTCAACCAGATTCGGGAAAAGATCAAACAGGAAAGAGATGCGATAGAGTCTTTGGTCAACTAGAGACTATTGGACCAACCACTCCTTTTCGATATACTGAAACTCGCCGTCTTTTTGGATAGTGGCAATAATGGAAAAGTATTGACCTTTTTTCAATTTTAATGCGATCTTCTTCATTGCAGAAGTGATCTGGCCGGAAGAGGAGGCATCTTTGAATTTATTCTTCTTGGTTCTTAAAAAGGTAAGCTCGCTCAACACTACAT
>JABDJM010000418.1 GCA_013002475.1 Saprospiraceae bacterium
CCAAGGATCTTTAAACCCTGAAGTTGAGGCGCTTCCGCTCTAACGGTATTGTCTTCTTTTTTAGGCTCCTTCTCGGCGGGTGCCGGCTCTCCGGATTCCTCCTCTTTTGGCTTTTCAGACTCTGGAGCTTCTGAGGCCTCTTTCGCTTGCTCCTCTTTTTTGCCTTTTCCTTCCTCCAGATCGATCTTGCCAAGAACCTTTAATCCCTCAAGCTTGGGGCTTTCCTCTTTTTCTTCGACCACAGGCTCTGGAGCTGGAGGTTTTTCCTCAGCAGGCGGTGCAGCCACAGCAACCTCCTTCACAGGTTCCTCCTTGGGACCTGTGCGGGTGCCTATCACCAATTGGTCAGCCTTTTCTTTAATGGAAAGAGAAGAAGAAAACTCTTTGAGCAACTCCTCATACATTTCATCGGAGACCTTGGCGGTAGGTTTGTTCTCGATCTCGAACCCATGTTTTACCAGGTGTTCGACTATCGTAGAAGTCCCTACGTTTAGTTCTTTTGCTATCTTAACTAGCCTTTGCGCCATACTGATATTTACAGTTTAATTTTGGCCAATCGATAACAAGTCCCGTGTACAAGGTAGTCTTACATAAAGCTCAAAAAGATTTTTTAGTAATTTCTCAAAATATACACTTTCCTGTGTTCTCGATTGTCCGGGATCCATAGCCAAAACGGCTAGAATCTCAAAACGTCCACAAAAATAGGGAATAAAGGGATTTAAAACCCCTTTTCCCAAAAATCTAGTGCTGACAGAGAATAAAAGACCTAAGAGGACTCCTCTTCCATTTCTGCTTTCAGAACTGCCAGCAACTCATCAATTGTTTCTTCTTCAAGGTCAGATCGACGGATAAGCTCTTCCCTACTTAAATTCAGGACCGAACGTGCCGTGTCACAACCAATATTCTTAAGGGCATCGATGATCCAGGCTTCGATTTCATCGCTGAATTCGTCCAAGTCGACATCATCAATCTCCATTTCTTCATTATTTCGATATACATCGATCTCAAATCCTGTAAGGCGGCTGGCCAATTTAATATTGGTACCACCTTTTCCGATCGCCAAAGAGACCTGGTCGGGCTCTAGATACACTGCAGCTCGCATGCTGTCAGTATCAAGATCGATAGAACTAACTTTTGCAGGTGTCAGTGCTCTTTGAATAAACAGAGTAACATTGTTTGTGAAGTTCACGATGTCAATGTTCTCGTTTTTCAGTTCTCGCACGATCCCGTGAATTCTCGATCCTTTCATACCAACACATGCTCCTACAGGGTCGATCCGGTCATCATAAGATTCCACCGCCACTTTTGCTCGTTCACCAGGGATTCTTTCAATCCTTTGAACAGTTATTAAGCCATCCTCGATTTCAGGAACCTCTTGCTCAAGCAGTTTTTCCAGAAACTTATTGTCGGTCCTGGAAACGACAACCACGGGGTTGTTGTTTTTCATTTCTACATGTCGGATCACCCCTTTCACCATGTCCCCTTTGTGGAAAAAGTCTCCTCGGATCATTTCTTGTCTTGGCAATACTAGTTCTGATCCTGTCGCATCGTCCAATACAAGTATTTCCCTTTTCAGGATTTGATGAACTTCTCCAAGTACGATCTCTCCAACACGATCAGTGTATCGTTTGAAAATTTCATCTTTTTCAAGTTCAGATATTCTGGAGATCAAGGTTTGGCGTGCGGCCATGATTGCCCTACGGCCAAAATCTTCCAGGTGCAGTTGTTGATAACACTCTTCCCCAACTTCATAATCCTCGTCGATCGCTTGGGCTTCTGATATTGAAACCTGAGACCTATCATCCATTACCTCTCCGTCGGCGACGATTGCCCGCACTCTCCAAAGCTCAAGGTCCCCTTTTTGGGTATTTACGATTACATCAAAATTTTCATCAGAGCCGAATTTTTTACGGATCAGGGTTCTAAATACATCTTCTAAAACCCGAACCATTGTCGGTCTATCAATATTTTTTCCGGCTTTGAATTCCGAAAAAGTATCAACAAGATTCATCATAAGGCACTAGTTAAATGATATTTTAATTATTGCTTTTTCGATCTCAGAAAAGGCTATTTCCTTTTCGACATCTATGTTCTTTTTTTTCTTTCCTTCCTTGACCCGCTCTTTCCATTGTAGGGTGATTTGCTGATCTCCCACATGAGCAAGTCTCCCCTCCACTTTTTCTCCCTCAACTGTTTTGACCTCTAGTTTGCGGCCAATATGTTTATTGTATTGCCGCGGAAAAACTAACGGTCTGGTTACTCCCGGGGAGGAAACTTCCAAGGTGTACTTTCCCTGCATCCATTGTTCCTCGTCTAAAACCGCCTCTATAAACCTGGATATTTTCTGACAACGGCCCAACGAAAGGCCCTCGTCGCTATCAAGGTATACTTGGATTCTGGAGCCATGGTTCATTACCTCGATCAAAAAACAATCTGAAAAGTCAGGCTCAGAAAACTTTTTATCGAGCAGGTCTTTTATTTGCTGTTCAATCACTGTTACGTTATTGACATAAAAAAGAGGGAACTAATGTTCCCTCTCCTATTGTATTCGTCTGCCACAAATATACAAAAACCTAATAAATGAAGCAATCCTCCAACTATGGACCCTTTGGATTGTTTTATCTTCGCAAGCCAGTCACAAATTATGATGCAGACAGACCAGTTATTGGCCAGGGCCCTTGAGGGAGATTTCCTCAGCATTGAAGAAGGTGTTTTCCTTTTTGAAAATGCCCCAACGGCTCTTTTAATGGAAGTGGGAAATCAAATCCGGCAAAAAAAAGTGCCCGGAGATGTAGTCACCTGGATCATTGACAGGAATTCCAACACCACGAACGTTTGTATAGCAAACTGTAAATTCTGCAATTTTTACCGTCGTCCCGGTCACGAGGAGTCTTATGTGACTGATATAGAAACCTATAAGCAGAAGATCGAAGAAACCTTTGAGTTTGGCGGAGAACAGCTATTGCTTCAGGGGGGACATCACCCGGATCTGGGTTTGAGCTATTACGTTGGTCTTTTCAAGGAATTAAAGGAGCTGTATCCCAATCTGAAATTGCATGCACTTGGTCCGCCGGAAATTGCCCACATCACAAAACTGGAGGGCTCAAGTCACATAGAGGTGTTACAGGCATTAAAGGAGGCCGGCCTGGATAGCCTTCCGGGAGCCGGTGCAGAAATCCTTAACGATCGGGTTAGAAGATTAATTTCCAAGGGTAAATGCGGTGGACAGGAATGGCTGGATATTATGCATGCGGCCCATAAGGTTGG
>JABDJM010000432.1 GCA_013002475.1 Saprospiraceae bacterium
GTCCAGACCAGGTCCCTCCGACCGGATTGCCATCATTTAACACCTGCAAGCCAGCGTCCAAGCAGACTTCCCTATCTATGCTTGCATAGGCGGTGTCGTTGGCCACCACAGTTATCATGAGGCTATCCAGATTTCCACAACCCGTGTTCGGATTGATAAATTCATAGTAGAGTTGATATGCTCCCTGCCCCGGTGTGTTGGTCACATTAAATACTCCATTGGTTGTTACTCCAGGTCCGGACCAACTTCCTCCGGTTGGCGTAAATCCTGAAAGTTGAATGTCATTTGGATTTTCACAGATCGTCTGATTAGGTCCGGCATCTACCGAAGGCAGGTCATGAACTATGATAGTTTTTGTGTCTTCTGCGTAGCATCCATTGGAATCTGTAAAACTATAGATGAGTGTAAAAACTCCAACACCCGATGCTACCGGATCAAAGGTATCTCCTCCAATGATGACCCCTCCATTGGTTGCCTGCCAGTTTCCACCGATCGGACTTCCACCCGTAATGATAAAAGGTTCCTCATCTATACAGGCTTCCTGACTTGGGCCTGCTTCCACAACGGGACTTGGTAATACGGTTACTGTGAGGCTGTCGACCAATTCACATTCGCCCAGGATAAGACTATATACTACCAAATTGTCTCCAAGGGTGTTTTGGGAAGGAGAAAAAAGGCCATCTAAATTCACCCCCTGTCCTGTCCAAAACCCTCCAGTAGGATCTGAAAATAATTGAAAGGGATCTTCCGATTCACAAACCGTAATGTCATTATCAATAACCAGGGTGCCTGGCTCCTCAATTGTCAAAATTTGGGTAGCAATATCAGACCCACATTGGTTGTCTACCTGGATCGTGATATCGTATTGTCCCGGTCCCGGGAAAAATATGTTCGTTGGAAAAGCATCATTCGAACTTTCAGGAACAGCGCCTGGAAAGGACCAGGTGTATGTCGATATCTGTCCACCATTTGCTCCATAACTTACCATGGCGCTGTTGATATCAAGGGTCCCGGTTTCACAAAAACCTGGAAGATTGTCCAAGGTCACGGCTGGAGGGCCAGCAATAACAAAACTAGTGTCCCATACTGAGCTTGCGCAGGCATTTGTAGTTGTTAAAGCGACCGAATATGATCCAGGATCGAGAAAGTTTATATCAACTGAAGCGTCTAAAGGCGTTCCGCCATTGGCAAAGTTCCAACCCGATGACGGGCTTACCTGCCATATATAGCTCAGGCTATCACCAGTACTTGTATTTGTGAAGATTCCAGTGGTAGGTGCACATTCATCTGGCAAACTGGGAATGATATCTGAGTTTAGCTCAAAATCAGCCCCGGCATTTGGTGGCTCTATGATGGTAAAACTCTCGGAGAAATGAAAGGGTCCGCAGGAGGGACTATTTATAGTCATAGTCACCGTGTACTCACCAGGCAAATTAAATATGATCTCCAATTCCTCGGCAGAAAAAACATTCCCAGAGATCACGGTCCAATCTATCCCGGCAACTCCAGGAGAAATCGTCCAGGAAGGAGAAATTGAGGATTCGCAAATAGAAGGATTTCCTGAAATGACTTCATTGATGTCCGCACTGGTATTGGTGACCGTAATTGGATCTCCGATACAACCCACTTCAGGGGTATCGGTCTCAAATTCCAACTCCGGTGGCTCACTTACTTCTATGGGTTCAATGGTCGCCTGAGAAGAGCCGCAGGGATTGACTGCTTCTACTTGGACATCAAATGCATTCTGATAATTCCCAGTCGAAGTCGTCAGACCGCAGGAGGTTTCTAAAAAGGTGTAAGAGAAAATTGCAGGAACATCATTTTGTGTATAGGATCCTACCAGTTCTCCGCCTACATAGATATAGTATTCTGTCCCTTGAGGGTTACTTAAGTAGTTTGTGATCGGAAAGTTGATCGTAGCCGGGGCACAAAGGCCCACGGTGTTTCCCGGGTTTGCTAATCCTACGGAAGGATTAGAGCCATTGTAAAAAGTGTAGTTTTCTACAGACTCACAACCGTTGCCAGCGATAGCAGTAAAGCTTAAACTGTAATAGCCATAATTCTGATATTGATGCTCCACAAACCCATTATTGTCAAATTCAGAAACATCAAATGTGTCAATTACCCCATCTCCCCAATTCACGTAGTAAGTTTGATCAATGGGCAGGGTAGTGGATAGGTTGATAAGTTGAAGTGTCGCCTCTGGAGTTGCTGAGCAAACTCTAATCAAATGATCATCAATGATGGCATTTCCTGGTACCACTCCAAGGAGTGGGTCCGGGCTGGCCAGGATTATCACTTCCTCTGAATTGCATAGCATATTGTTTTGGTACACATTAACTGTGTACGAGGCATCGTTTCCCGTTTGAGGAAAAGTATAGGTAACGGTTGGACCAAAGGCATCCACATTAGTGTCACCATCGAAGTCCCATCCATAGGTCCCCGAAGGATTGTCAATTGAGAAAACAATCGGAGTTTCTCCACAGGGGTTGTTATTAGAAATTGAAAATTCGCACTGTCCACTCAATTGATGGATGAATGCCATTACCCCCAACAAAATCATTATTCCACTTTTCATAGGATACGCTGTTCTTTATTTGTCCTGCGTTCTTCCTTTGTCCGGTGTTTTTGTTTTTTAAAAGAACTGGTAACAGTCGATCGGTTTTTTTGATCGTCTTCTTTTCGGATCTCCAAAAATGTGAGGAGCCTCTACAAAATTTACTCTGACTGCTAACTCAAAAACGCCTCCCGCTCTTGGGCCAACACCTGTAGTGTTAGCATCATAACTGAAGCCAACGAAAAGGTTGTTCGAATCCCTTTTCTTAGGTTGGATGTATGCTCCAAAGGCAAGGATCAGTGCGTTTGTGTTTTTAGGGTTGCTAATAAGGCGTTTGTTTTGATAAAGGGCGCCGATGTAAAAACCATCGTAGACGATGTAGGCACCGGAAGAGAAAACCTGTAAGTTTTCTGAGGGATTATTGAGTTCTTCTCCCTGATAGTCAATTTTAAAAGTTGGTGAAAGAGCCAGATTTTTTGAGCCCTGACCAAACCAAACTATGGGAAATACTGAACCCATATGAGCAGTAAATCTGGGTGCTACTCGTGTTTCAAGTTGTTGAAAACTCTCGAGCCCTCCACCATTTCTAAATAGTTGTGGTAAATGATGTATGGCAATGCCGAGACTGTGTCGTGTGTCCCTGAATCGTTTTTTCCCAAGCCGAATATCGGAGACAAATCGCCATACGATCCCGGCATCAAAATCAGTGAAAGTTACACGGCTCAAGATTGGTACTGCTGAGGTGGGATATATATCCCCGTAGACCGGATCCAGCTGATCCGAGAAGGTGATCTTTTCCCAATCCACTTTTTTCTCTACCCAACGTGCCTGCAGCCCAAAATGAAGGTTGTGGTTTTTCATGCCCAGGGTATAGGCATATGAAAAACCAACGTAAGTAGAGTTCAATTGAGCAAGACCTTGTCTATCCTGATAAATGGAAAGACCTAGTGCAGAATTGACAGCAGGTTCTTGAAGCTCTAAGGAAAATCCGATGGTTCGAAAACCTGAATCTACATTAAGCCATTGCAACCTAGACACCGCCGCCACTGTCATACCTTGTTCGATGCCAGTGAAGGCGGGGTTTAGGTAAATTCTATTTGCATAAAATTGGGAAAATGAAGGATCTTGCGCGAAGGCCAGCTTACTTAGGTTAAGAAAAAAAAGTAAAAGCATAAACCTCCACACCATACATCAGTTTTTTCGGAATAAAAGAATACGTCGGAGAGGTAGCTTGCTTTCGCGCTCGATTGATTCAAAAATAGGGTCTGCGTTGGGCGGTTATTGCCGCGATATCATACTTTTCGTGACGTGGGTATATCAGATATATAGAGACAAATTCATATTGGTAAAACACTGAATTATTGTTTGTATAATAGCACATCCTCAAGCGTGAAACTCTTTTATGTGACCAGCCTGGGGAAACATATAGATGAAATTTTCCTTTCAAATTCATAGGGTTCAATTCACAAAGACATTTGGGATCTCCAAACTGTCCAGGGATTATCAAGATGTCATCAGGGTTTTCATAAAAAAGGATGGAATAAGTGCAGTAGGGGAAACACCAGCTATTCCTTATTACGGTTTGGTGCCAGAGAAGATGATTCAGGATTTAAACGAAAAAAAAGAATCCCTGCAAGAAGTCTCCTGGGAAACTCCCCCTGAATTTTATTCCTCACTCGAAACGATCTTTCCGGGTCAATCCTTTCTCCGCTCCGCACTAGATGGGGCTGCCTGGGATTGGTATCGACAGAAGATGGATCGCCCCATCTGGCAACTGATTGGAACCCCTGACCCGGCTACCGCCTCAGCAAGCAATTTTACCATCGGGCTTTCTTCCCCAGCAGAGATGGCGAAAGAAATTTCCAGCAATCCCTGGCCATCTTACAAATTGAAATTGGGCACAGACCAGGACGAGGAAATAATAAAAGCTTGCCTTGAGGTTACTGATAAACCCTTACGCATTGATGCTAATGGAGCCTGGACGGTGGAGAGGGCGAAAAAATTGTTCGGAATATTCGCCGAGAACCTGCCTGCCCGGTTGGGAACGGCCAAG
>JABDJM010000441.1 GCA_013002475.1 Saprospiraceae bacterium
GTAGTAGGTTGCACAACGACAGATGTTGACAATGTTTTGATCTATGTCTTCGTCAGTTGGGTTGGGGATCTTTTCCAACAAAGCTGCTGTGGCCATTATAAAGCCAGGTTGGCAATACCCGCATTGCGGGACAACTTCCTCTTTCCAGGCCTGCTGCACAGGATGGAGTTCTTCTCCGGGAGATATGCCTTCAATGGTGGTGATATTTTTTCCGGCAGCAAATTTTACTGCGTAAGAACAGGATCGGATCGCTTCTCCGTCGACATGCAAAGTGCAAGCTCCGCAGGCGGCCTTTCCGCAACCAAATTTGGTTCCCTTTAGATCCAGGACATCACGGACAACCCATAGGAGGGGTGTGTTTTTGTGCACATCAACTTTGTGTTCAGTTCCATTAATGGTTAAAGAAATTTCCATGATCTGTTTTTGGTTTTGACAGAATTAGTGTTCTGGAATATTGGCGCCTTGAGCAGCCCATTCCTTTACTGCAGCGATGTATTCATCTTTAGGTACGGGAGGCAACTCTCTGGATTTGCCAGCAGCGTCGATACCTGGCTCCCAGGCCCAAAGTACAAGTTCGTGTTCAGTAAGATGTTCTACGACTTGCTCCAGGTTTCGACCTCCGTTTATTGATTTGTCGAGTATTGATTTGGCAATCTGCACTCTTGTCAAACCCTCCCAGGCCATACTGAGCGGGGCCAGCGACCATTCGGGAGCTCCGGGGACCCCAGAAAGATCGTTATTCTCCGGTTGGTGACAGGATTCACAGCGAAGAGCAGCTACTCCATGATTATCGGCCCCTCGTTGCACATCAAAATTATGGATATGACTGTCCTCTCCTTGTAATGGCTGATTTCCTGCAGGGTGGCAATTGACACAACGCTTATGAGTAAGGACCATCATCATTTTGTCGAAAGGAGTTGGGGATTGGTTTTCTTTTTCCAGGGATGTAGCCTCACTATTTAATGATTGAGGATTACTGGGTGAATTAAATGAAACCAGAGAGAAAACTATTAGAGCAGAAAGGGAAGAAAGTACTATTTTCATGACTGGTGAAAATAGTTAAATCCAGTTAGATTTTTCCAACCTTCAAAGATTTAGTCTAGAACTATCGATGGCTTAAGATGAAATTCAAGGAAGAGTCTTCTCCCCTGAGAAAATCATTTATGCTTAGAGGTGTTTCAATATTCAGTTCAAGGTTGCCGGCTGGGAAAGAATCAAAAACAGCAATCCAGAAACACTTTGAAAAATCTCTGCAGCCATTTTCCCAATCATTGTATGCTGTCCAGATATATGAAGTGATTTTTGAGTTAGGTAAGGTAAAAGCAGCTCCACCATCTGCCCAAAATCGAAGCCGATCTCCAGGAGGCTCACCAAGGAAGAAAGCATTATCTTCTAAAACATATTTAGCATAAGCCGCCGTAATTATTCCTGCAGAAAAAGTTGTCTTCCCAGTAATGACATAAACTTGAATTCCTTCATCAGACTTTTCCTTAAGAAATCTGATAAAGGGCCAGGGTAGATGGTAATTGTTTCCGCCAGTATTAAATCGTAAATCTAGTACCGCCTTCTTACAATTCTTCGCGGATATTTCTTGACCCAATTTCTTTAAATAGCTTTTGAGGGGCTTTTCATCCGTATTGCTGTTTTCATTTATTTGAACATAGACGAGATTGCCAATCCATTCATGATGGATATTTTCGCGAACATTTCTCAGCGGGATGGCTAGAAGGGAATCATTGCTTAAAGACTTCCAGGAACTTCCTTCGATTTTTTGAAATGGGTTTAACCAGTATCCCGGCCAATATCCTGGAATGTCCTTGCCTGATTCGGATGCTTGCACCCATGTTGAATCTACTTTTCCTTTAACCTCAAATTCCAATAGGATTGAATCTGGAGATGAGCCAAAGCCTATGGCATGCATTATTTCTGGAGACATGAAAATCAATGGACTTTGACTCTTAAGATCACTTGCCAAGCCCCCATGATAGTCATCCAGGAGTCTTAATATGTCCATAGGTTTTTTCCCACCAATTTTTTCAATCCTCTTC
This sequence comes from Saprospiraceae bacterium, assembly GCA_013002475.1. Taxonomy (GTDB): domain Bacteria; phylum Bacteroidota; class Bacteroidia; order Chitinophagales; family Saprospiraceae; genus JABDJM01. Next base: position 2,049 of record JABDJM010000441.1, read on the forward strand.
CCCAATAAATATTCATATTCTTCCTGTGCGAGGATGGTAAATAGGCCTTCCTTAAACCAATGGAATCGTATTGGTATAGAGTTGTGCCTTCTGGCCCTTGAACCTGATGGAACATTCGTATGTCCATTGTCAGCAATTGCAAATGCTTTTGATACTTCCATTTCAAACTCGGCAGAGGATACTGGAAGCAATTTTTTTGATTTCTGGATTTGTAATTGGAAGGCGTTTCTTTTTTCATCTGTGTCAAAACTCCTATCCAGATCGATAAATTTTGAAAGGTATTCAAGGTCTTGGATCTGCGCTTCCTTCTGGTCTATTGGGGTTGAAAAATTATGTTCAGGAGCAAGGACAACAAATCTTTTGTAAAAGGAGAATCCCAAAATTAAGAATACAAGGAACGCTGCCAGCAATCCCCACAGGATAATACGAAAGACCTTTCTCATCAGTTTGTTTTATTAATGACAAGTAAAACAGAACATGGATGCAACGAACCCTATATTACTTGCCTTGCTTTGTAGGCTTATCAACTTCTTAATAAGGCCTTGCTTGTCCTTAATATTGGAAATTCATTCAGTACAACTGAGAAAATTGCCAGAACTTCCATATTCCAAAAAGGACTCCTATTGTAAGGTAGATAACAAAGGAATAGCCATATTGAAAAGGCATTTCAAACTTTTTTTCTCCTTTCTTACCAATGATTTGAATGGGTCCCCATGAATTAACCAGAATGTAAGAAAGAACCAAGGAGACTATTAACGCTACAAGTTCCCAAATACAAAGTCTACCTACAGTGTAACCTGGAATGATTTCCGATAGGTAGGGATTGATTATACCAAGGGCAAAACCTGCCCAGATTGAAAAGAGCAGTAGGGTTAGAATAAGAATCGAAGTATTTCTTAATGGTTTAGCCATTGAACTTTAAACCGTTATTTCTATGCGGTTGTTTTCGGGGTCCAAAATGACGGATTCATAGTAGCCATCACCTGTGGTCCTCGGTTCTCCAATTATCTGGTACCCTGCCTCTCTGAGGATTTTCGTGAGAGAATCTACTTTTACTTTGCTGCCAACAGAAATGGCGAAATGAATGAACCCAAGGTGTTGTTTTTCAATGGTATTAAGGTTCTTTGGGATCTCAGGCTTATGCATGATTTCTAGGCGAGGGCCACCATCGAAGGATAGGAAATAGGAAGTGAAGTTCTTAGCTGGGTTATGATA
>JABDJM010000454.1 GCA_013002475.1 Saprospiraceae bacterium
AAGGTGGAAAACGGGAAAATTAACTGTCAAAATGACGGTGTTTTTGAAATTAAGCAGACTTAATGGCAGATTATTTGTGAGCCAGGCCTTTATTGGCCAAAAGTGATTTGATGGATTTCTTTTGAATTGCCGCTCCAATCAGCTCTGGAAAGAACTCAGGTGTGCATGCAAAGGCCGGGCAATCCAATTTGGCCAATTCCTCCGCCATCTCTTTATCATAATCCGGACTACCTGTATCGTCCAGGGCCAGAAGGCAGATCACCTGGATCCCATTTTCCATGAAGGCCTTTACCCGGCTGACCATTTCCTCCTCGTTTCCACCCTCATATAGATCAGAAATTAAGAAGACAATACTATCCGATGGCCGGCTGATCAGTTTTTCCAGATAGGCAAGAGCATTATTGATGTCCGTCCCGCCACCCAGCTGAGCGCCGAAGAGCAGATCAACAGGATCTTCAAGTTTATGGGTAAGATCAGCAACTGCTGTATCAAAAAGGACAAGGTGCGTGCCTAGGCTCGGCACACTGGCCAGAACTGCTCCAAAGATGCTTGCATACACAACAGAAGAAGCCATGGAGGCACTTTGGTCTACTAGTAGAAAGACATGTTTTAGGCCAGATCTTTTTCTTCCAAATCCGATCAGTCTCTCGGGAATTATAGTTTTGTATTGAGGCTGGTAATGCTTAAGATTTTTGAGAATGGTTTTGTTCCAATCAATTTCGTTTGCCCTTGGGCGATAATTACGTAGGGCCTTATTCATGGCTCCTTTCACTGATGAGCGTAAAGGGTCCTTAATTTTTTTCAGAAGCTTATCGGTTAGTTCCTGGACAACTTTTCTTGCTGTCTCTCTGGTTTTATCAGGCATAATTTCCTGAAGGCTCAAAAGAGTCGCGACCAGGTGAACATCCACTTCTAGTGTTCTGAGTAATTCCGGCTCCAGCAACATGCGCTCAAGGCCCAAGATCTCCAGAGCATCCTTTTGCATAATCTGAACCACCGGACTGGGAAAGTATTTGCGGATATCGCCGAGCCACCTGTTGATTCTGGGTGAACTGCTCCCAAGGTTGCCCTCACGATCACTATCATACAATGCTTCAAGAACATCATCCATGTCCTGCTCCTCTTCTCCCAATCTAACCTGGTCCTTGGAATCAGATTCCTTTCCTAAAACCAACCTCCAGCGACGCAGGGCTTCCGATTTCATATGAGATCCATTTGCTTTGACTAAAGTAGGGTATTTCTTATTCGGCACTGTATCTTGCGTCGATTCAAAATCCAACCCACTGCTTGTCACCCGAAACAGAAGATAAAAGGTTTGCTCAGGAGAAGGAAGAAATCCTGAAGAGCATAAATCCTGTCCGGATAATTGCCCCGATCCTACTAGGGTTAGGCGTTGTTGGTTTTTTGTTTTACAGGGCTTATCTGCGAAACTCCGACGAGATAAAAAACATTGCCTGGGATAAGCATGTTCTTTTTTGGGTGATCATGGCTTTTGTCTTATTGATCATCCGGCACCTCGCCTATGCTAACAGGTTGAGGGTTTTATCGGACAATGATTTCTCGTGGAGAAAGTGCATCGAGTTGATCTTTATCTGGGAATTTTCCAGTGCTGTTTCTCCTACCAGTGTAGGTGGGTCAGCAGTAGCTCTGGTGGTGTTGGCTCAGGAGAAACTAACCACCGCCAGAACAACAACCATTGTCCTATACTCTGCAATATTAGATACCATCTTTTTTGTCGGTACACTCCCAATACTCCTCTTTTTTTTAGGACCTGAAATTATTCGACCTGAACTTACAACCCTAACTAGCCTTGACGGTTGGGGAATTACTTTTCTTGGAGCATATATATTAATGCTGGCATATGGATCTCTGTTTTTTTATGGTTTGTTTATTAACCCAAAAATTACACGCCGTCTTTTGCGCTGGGTAACAGGAGGTAAGGGATGGCTAAGTCGTTTCAGACCTGTAGCTGACCAGCTGGGCCGGGATTTTATTGTTTCCTCCAGAGAGATCTGGCGGAAGAAATTTGCTTTCCATGCCGAAGCTTTTTTATCAACCGCCACAGCCTGGTCTTGCAGGTTTCTTCTTTTAAACTTTCTGATCATTGCTTTTGTCCCCGCTATCTCAACAGAATTTTGGACACAATTTGCCTTGTATGCGCGTCTGGAGACAATGTTCGTGATCATTGCTTTTAGCCCAACGCCCGGAGCCGCAGGCTTTGCTGAGATTGTTTTCTATGGATTCCTTAATGATTATGTGAGTGCTGAATCAGTGGCCTTGGTCATTGCTGTTATTTGGCGCTTCCTTACCTACTACTTGTATCTGTTTATGGGGGCTATCATTATCCCTAACTGGTTACAGGGGATCATCAAATTGAGACAGCAAAAAAGACTGGAGCGAGAAGCTAGCGGAGAGTAGCATAACCCTTTTGCAATAAATGGGAGGCTTCGATCCGGGCATCTTTTTCATCCAGCATTTTTTTAACCTCCAACTCCAAAGAAGAGTATCCACCTATTCCTTCTAGTAAGTCCAACCATGGCTTTTCCTGACAGAATTTTTCTGCTTCTTCCTCACTTGGCCATTTTTTCAACCCTGCAAGTTGCCCAAGATTGTTCCCACTGAGAGTAGTACTGCTTTTCACATGATCCGGCAAGGCATCGTAACCAATTACGATTTCCGGAACCGACTGAAGGATTTTATGGACTGCATCACCGCTGGCTCGAACGTAAAAGGCCCGACCCATGCGCCCCATAAGGTCAATTTTGTGAGGATCAATTTTTCCATCTTCATCAAGGACCTCTTCATTAATGTGCATCCGCAGCACAATACAGATTACGAGGTGGCCTGCACCACCTTCTTTTCCAAGGGGAATAATGTTTTGCACTTTACATTCCATCTGCACTGGAGATTCAGCAATTCGATGAGGGCTAACAAGCTCACTGGGTATAGGCGTTAGACCTGATTTTTCAAACTCGTTTACTCCTGTATCAAAGTCAACACTGGTAACTGCCATCTGACGCACAATAGAGTGACTGACAACATTGATAACAACTTCTCCTGAATGCTGGACATTGGCCAGAGTGTCCTTGGTTGTATTATTGGATACTCTCCGATTGCTGCTAAATACGAGGATAGGTGGGTTGGAGCTGAAACAATTGAAGAAACTATAAGGAGCAATATTGGGGATTCCATCTTCGCTCATTGTGCTGACAAAAGCTATGGGCCTGGGAGATACAGAGCCCAATAAATACTGATGAAGATCTTTTGTGGAGGTTTCACTGGGATTGATTGTCCGCATTGAGGCCATTTGTCTAAACTATTTTGTAGGTATCTTTTGTTTCATTTACATTTCAGCGCAAAATAGACAAGCCTTGTTAAAAAAGACTAACCTGTTTTTGATTTTGGCCATCGCTCTCTTTTTCGGAGGGCGCTACCTATGGATGAAGCCAAAATTCGATCCCGGGCAGAAAGCACCCCTTTTTTCTGCCCCGATGCCTGATGGAGGCACTTTGAATTTGGCGGATTACTCCGGCAAGTATGTGCTTCTAGATTTTTGGGGTTCCTGGTGCGGACCCTGTAGAGCCGAAAGCCCTAATTTGGTGAGACTTTACCGGGAATATCAACCCAAAGGCTTAGAGATCGTTAGCATTAGTCTCGAAAGAAGTGCCAACAATTGGAAACGTGCCATACAAAAGGACGGGTTATATTGGGATGACCATGCTTCCAATCTTCAAAGAATGAAAGATCCGATCGCCAAAATGTATGGTGTCCGTGAGATCCCCACAAAATATTTGATCAATCCTGAGGGCTATATTATCGCAACCAATCCTACCTTTGCACAGCTGGAAAGCACCCTTGATGAGGTCCTGACAAAATGACCAGATTGTCCTGATGGCAAGCAAATTGAGGGTATTATGCCAGAAATTGGACTATGATCAACAAAATCAAAGACTTAATGGGAGATAAGGATAAAAAGACCAATCTGTCCGAGGACCAATTGGAGGATATATCTGTGGAATCTTCAGGGGAAGAAAAGGGCGAAAAACCTAGTAAAACAAAGGCCAGCAAGAAGTCGAAGGACTCAAAAGGAAAGGAGTTGGCTGAAGCCCAAATGGAGATTGCGGAGTTGAAGGACAAGTATCTTCGACTGTTAGCTGAATTCGAGAATTTCAAGAAAAGGAACCTCAGGGAAAAATTGGAAACCATGCAAACAGCTGCAAAGGACACCATGGCAGCCATTCTACCGGTTTTGGACGATTTTGACAGAGCTAAGAAAACTGCCGAAGATGAAAATACTGAGGAACAGTTTAGCGAGGGAGTGACTCTTGTTTATGGCAAGATGTATCGGATCCTTGAAGGCCTGGGCTTAAAAGCGATGGAATGGGAAGGGCAGGATTTTGATCCTGAGCTTCACGAAGCTTTAACTGAGATCCCTGCACCCACGCCTGAGCTAAAAGGGAAGATCGTGGATGCGATTGAAAAGGGCTATTATTTAAATGACAAAATCATTCGACACGCGAAAGTGGTCGTCGGAAAATAGATCATGGCAAAAAGAGATTATTACGAGGTACTAGGTGTTTCTAAGAATGCTGATAAGAGCGAAATAAAAAAGTCTTATCGTAAGATCGCTATGAAATTTCATCCCGATCGAAACCCGGATGATAAATCAGCGGAAGAGAAGTTCAAAGAAGCTGCCGAAGCATATGAAATACTTAGTGACGAAGAAAAGAGAAGCCGATATGACCGCTATGGGCATGCTGGCCTAAGTGGCAATGGAGGATTCAGTGGAGGAGGAATGACTATGGAAGATATCTTCAGTCAATTTGGAGATATTTTCGGTGAAGGCGGAAGCCCTTTTGAATCCTTCTTTGGTGGAGCCCGGTCAAGGTCTCGAAGAAGCCAGGGGCAACGGGGATCGAATCTCAGGATCCGCGTCAAACTTTCCCTTGAAGAAGTCGCCAAAGGAGTTACCAAAAAGATAAAGGTTAAAAAGCAAGTAGAATGTAATACCTGTAATGGGTCTGGTGCTAAGGATGCCAACTCAGTTTCCACTTGTTCTACGTGTAGGGGTTCAGGCTATGTAAGGCAGGTGAGGTCCACTTTTTTGGGTCAAATGCAAACCACCACATCTTGTCCAACCTGTAACGGAACCGGGCAAATGATCACAGCAAAATGTGGTACCTGCAAAGGGGAAGGAAAAACTCTTGGAGAGGAAACTATGGAGTTGGAAATCCCGGCAGGTGTTGCAGAAGGGATGCAAATCTCATTTCCAGGGAAAGGAAATGCAGGAGCAATGGGCGGACCGGCGGGAGACTTGTTGGTCAGTATTCTTGAAGAACAAGATCCCCACCTTCAAAGAGATGGAACAAATGTGATCTACGAGCTTTATCTAAACTTTGCTGATGCGTCTTTGGGAACCAGTGTTGAGGTCCCCACCATTGGAGGAAAAGTAAAGATCAAAATCCCGGCAGGAACTCAAAGTGGAAAAATATTTCGCCTCAAAGGAAAAGGTTTGCCTGAAGTACAAGGCTACGGAGTTGGTGACCAACTAATACATACCAATATTTGGACACCCAAGAAGTTGAATGAGGAGGAAAAAAAGATATTGGAAAAGTTTCGATCTTCAGACAACTTTAAGCCGCAACCCGGCAAATCCGAAAAAGGGTTTTTTGAGAAAATGCGTGATTATTTCCGATAGGATGCGAAGCCATTATCTTCCGCTTTTATTATTACTTCTATTTTCCTCCTGTCGCCCGGATTATTCTTTCCAATCCAAGTTTACCATCGAAGGAAATCAATGGTCTTATGAAGAGCCGGTGAGTTTTCAATTTGAAGCTCCGGACACTTCTTCCTTTTACACTCTTTGGCTGAGCGTTGGCCATCTGGAAGAGTATGCTTATCAAAATATGTATGTAGAGATCTCTACCATATTTCCCAAAGGAAAATCAACGAACCAGGTGTTGAGTCTGGACCTTGCCGATAAATTTGGAAGATGGGAAGGAAAATGCAGAGGGGGAACTTGCGAAGTTTTGATCCCACTTCAAACCAAAGTGAGGTTTAGGGATATAGGCACCCATGAGGTCAGGATAAGACAAAATACCAGGGACAATCCTCTGGAATCCATTTCTTCTTTTACCCTGGCCCTTCAAAAAAATCCGGAAGCCTGATATGAATACCAGGAGAGTCTACAAACTGAAAGCCGGAGATCTTTCCCGACTTAAATTATCGGAAGAATCTCTTCCCGCTCCCGGGCCCGGAAAGGTCCAAGTAGAAGTTCGCACCATAGGATTAAATTTTGCGGATGTTTTTGCCATTTGGGGTCTATACAGCGCTACTCCAAAAGAAGCTTTTATCCCTGGCCTTGAATATAGTGGAGTGATCACCGAAGTGGGCGAGGGCGTTACCGGATGTAAAGCGGGAGACAAGGTCATGGGAGTGACTCGCTTTGGCGCTTACGCAAGCCACTTAAATATTGAGCCAGAATATGTGATCCCACTTCCAGTAACCTGGACCTTCCAGGAAGGTGCTTCCTATTTAGTCCAGGGCTTAACAGCGTTCTATGGATTAATGAACCTTGGAAATTTGCAAGAGGGACACACAGTATTGGTCCACAGCGCAGCCGGGGGTGTTGGCATTCTTGCAGGTCGTATTGCCCGGAAGCTTGGAGCAACAAAAACAATAGGCACTGTTGGAAATCCTTCCAAAGTAGAGTTTTGTAAAAAGGAGGGGTACGATGAAGTCATCGTTCGTGGCAAAGATTTTAAGACCCAATTAATAGATATACTGAAAGATCAAAAATTGGATCTGATCATGGAATGTATAGGTGGACAGGTATTGCAGGACGGATATGACTTACTGGGTCCTCAGGGCAGGATGGTGATCTACGGTTCGGCCCGTTATGCCAGGGTGGGGGATAAGCCAAATTACCTGAGACTATTTTGGCAGTTTATGAAAAGGCCTAAAATAGACCCGCAACAAATGATCGAATCTAACAAGGGGATATTGGGTTTCAACTTAATCTACTTGTATGAAAGAAGTGCCTTGATGCACGAACTTCTAACGGAAATGCAAAAGTTAGATCTTGAAAAACCGATCGTAGGTCATCAATTTGATTTCGAAAATCTTCCCGAGGCTATCAGACTATTTCAAACAGGAAACACAAAGGGAAAGATCGTAGTCAACGTTAAAAGCGAAGGTGCTTGACCGTAATATCATTCGTGATCAACTTCTGAAGGGCCTCTATTCCAATTTTCAAATGTAGTTGAACAAATTCCTCAGTAACTACTTTGTCGCTGGCTTCAGTTTTCACCCCTTCAGGAACCATTGGAATATCTGAAACCAATAGAAGGGCACCTGCCGGAATTTGATTCTTAAAGGCGGCAATAAAAATTGTAGCTGTCTCCATATCCACTGCAAGAGGCCTTAAGGACAGCAGGTAATCTTTGAAATCTTCCCGGTGTTCCCAAACCCTTTTATTGGTAGTATAGACTGTCCCTGTCCAATAGTCCCGGTCATTATCCCGGATAGAGGAAGAGATCGCTTTTTGCAGGGCAAATGCAGGCAGTGCAGGAACCTCAGCAGGAAGATAATCGTTGGAGGTTCCTTCCCCTCTGATAGCCGCAATCGGAAGGATCAAATCCCCCACCTTATTCTTTTTGGATTTAACTCCTCCGCACTTTCCAAGAAACAAACAAGCGGAAGGCTTTATTGCGGTCAAAAGATCCACAATAGTCCCGGCGTTAGGACTTCCCATACCAAAATTGATCATGGTAATCCTTCCGGCTGTGGCGGAGGGCATTGCTCGATCCTTACCCTTTATTTCCACCCCCATTTGAGAAGCGAACAATTCAAGGTAATGACCAAAGTTCGTCAATAGGATATGATCCCCGAATTCATCAAGAGCAGTTCCTGTATACCGGGGCAGCCAATTGTTGACTATCTCTGATTTGGTTTTCATGCAGTTCTTTATCGGGTAAGATACACCGATCTGTTTCTTTCAAGTTCCATGAAAAACGGATCCTTAAGATCTTCGATAAACCGAATGGCCTCACCTGTTGATTTCATCTCAGGCCCTAATGCCTTGTCAACGTTTGGAAACTTATTAAAACTGAATACTGGAACCTTTATAGCATAACCTTCCAACTTTTTGTTGATCTCAAAGTCGGTCAGTTTTTTGGCTCCGATCATTACCTGTGTGGCAATATTCAGATAAGGTACCTGGTACGCTTTTGCAATAAAAGGAGTGGTTCTTGAAGCCCTTGGATTAGCTTCAATGACATATACATGTTCATCCTTGATAGCAAATTGGATATTGATCAGGCCTTTGATCTTTAATGCCATAGCCAGCTTCTTAGTGTGCTGCTTCATCTGCTCCAATACATTGTCGGATAGACTGTAAGTAGGCAACACAGCAGAGCTGTCTCCTGAGTGGAATCCTGCAGGCTCGATGAGTTCCATGATTCCCATGATGTGAACATTTTCTCCATCGCAAATGGCATCGATCTCTGCCTCTTTCGCCCGCTCCAAAAATTGATCTATTAGCACCTTATTGTTGGGCATATGTTTGAAGATGCTCAACACGTGCCGCTCCAGCTCATCATCATTGATGACAATTCGCATACGCTGCCCACCTAACACATAACTAGGCCTTACCAGAACCGGATAAGTTACCTCATTCGCAATTCGCAAAGCCTCATCGGTATCAACGGCTGCTCCGTATCTAGGATAAGGAATGTCATTATCTTTTAGCAGATCGGAAAATGCTCCCCGGTCTTCTGCCAGATCCATGGAAGTGAAATCAGATCCAAATATTTTTATTCCTTTTTCATGGAATTTCTCAGCAAGTTTCAAAGCCGTCTGTCCTCCTAACTGAACGATGACACCCTCTGGTTTTTCAAGCTCGAGGATCTCCTCAATATGCTCCCAATAAACCGGTTCAAAGTAAAGCTTATCGGCAATGTCAAAATCTGTAGAAACGGTTTCCGGATTGCAATTGATCATTATTGCTTCGTACCCGGCTTCTTTGATGGCAAGGATCCCATGTACGCAGCAGTAATCAAATTCGATCCCCTGACCGATCCTGTTGGGACCGGATCCAAGGACCACAATTTTTTTATTGTTGGATGGAATGCTTTCATTTTCCCGATCAAAGGTCGAGTAGTAGTAAGGGGTCTTTGCTTCAAACTCTGCGGCACAAGTGTCCACCAATTTATAAGTCCGGACAATACCCAGTTTTTTTCGCTGTCTTGTTACTTCTACTTCATCTATCCTTAAGAGCCAGGCAATTTGAGCATCAGAGTATCCTACTTCTTTTAGCTCACGGAAAAAATCTTCGGGAATATCTTCCGCAACGTTGTAGCGCATTATCCGCTCTTCCATCTTGACCAGGCGTTTGATCTGACGGATAAACCATGGATCTATGAGAGTTAATTTATAGACAGTTCGCTCTGGAACACCAAGTCGTAGCGCATCTTTTAGCCGATAGATCCTGTCATCACTGACAAGTTCTAATCTTTCAAGGATATCGGAAGTTCTGATCCATTCCTTTTTATCTGCACCCAGGCCATAGCGATTATTTTCCTGGCTCTGGCAGGCCTTTTGAAGCGCCTCAAGGAAGTTTCGGCCGATGGCCATGACCTCACCCACAGATTTCATCTGCAATCCAAGCTTGTGATCAGACCCGTGGAATTTTTCAAAATTCCATCTTGGCATTTTTACAATTACATAGTCTAGAGTAGGCTCAAATAATGCCGAGGTGTTCTGAGTAACTTGATTTTTTAGTTCATCCAGGGTATAACCGATCGCTAACTTCGCTGCGATTTTTGCGATCGGATATCCGGTTGCTTTGGATGCCAGGGCAGAGGATCGCGAAACCCTTGGGTTGATCTCAATGGCGATCAGTTCCTCATTTTCTGGATTCTGAGCGAACTGGACATTGCAACCTCCAGCGAAATTTCCCAGACTTCGCATCATTCTTATCGCAGAATCCCTCATATCCTGATAGGCAGTATCTGAAAGGGTCATGGCCGGTGCCACCGTAATACTATCTCCAGTATGGATGCCCATAGGATCCAAATTCTCCACAGTACAAATAATGATGACATTGTCATTGGCGTCACGGAGCAATTCAAGTTCAAACTCTTTCCAGCCAAGAACTGCCTTTTCAACCAACACTTCATGGGTAGGGCTGGCATTCAATCCTCTCCTCAGGGCTTCATCAAATTGATCTGCAGTATGAACAAATCCTCCGCCTGTACCTCCTAAAGTGTAGGAAGGCCTTATCACTAGTGGATATCCAATTTTTTGTGCAGCCTCTTTTCCTTCCAGGAACGAATTTGCAATAAAGGATGGTGCCACTTTCATTCCGATGTCGACCATATGCTGTCGGAATGCCTCTCGATTTTCGGCTAGTTCGATGGCATTGAGGTCAACTCCAATCAACCGGCAATTATATTTTTCCCACAAACCCTGCTTCCCTGCCTCAATGGCCAGATTCAGCGCTGTTTGTCCTCCCATAGTTGGAAGGACGGCATCAATCTGTCTTTCCTGAAGGATCATTTCCAAACTGGCAACCGTCAGTGGCTCCAAATAAACATGGTCTGCTGTCATAGGGTCAGTCATGATAGTGGCAGGATTGGAATTGATCAGCGTTACTTCAATTCCTTCTTCCCTTAGTGACCGGGAGGCTTGTGTACCTGAATAATCAAATTCACATGCTTGACCGATAATAATGGGACCAGAACCAATAATGAGGACTGAGCGGATGGATGTGTCAAGAGGCATAGGCTAGTCTTTGCTCAATTTGCCTGCGAAGGTACATTGCCGGCTTCAATTTTCCACTTTTTGCAGGTTTTGAATAGCTATTTTTGCGGCCATAAATATTAACATGATTTTACCAAAAGTGTTAGTAACCGATGGGGTCCACGAAATCCTTCTTGAGAAACTCAAGGAGGAGAATTTTGAGGTTGTCTATTCTCCAAAAATAAGTTTGGAGGAAGTGAGAGATCAAATCCAGGATTTCACCGGATTGATCATCAATAGTAAAATTCTGGTTGATGAAGATCTTTTGAAAAGAGCACCAAAGCTAAAGTGGATTGGGCGCCTGGGTTCCGGGATTGAGATCATCGATTTTTCTGCCACCAAAAACCATGGAATAGCGGTGGAGAGTTGTCCGGAGGGAAATCGAAATGCTGTTGCCGAGCATATGCTTGGAATGCTACTGAGCTTGTTGAATCATCTCCCAAGAATTGACAAGGAGGTAAGAGATGAGTTTTGGGACCGAGAAGGAGCCAGAGGAGAAGAGTTAATTGGAAAAACTGTTGGCCTCATAGGCTTTGGAAACACTGGAAGGTCCTTTGCTACCAAATTGCAAGGAATGGGGGTGGAAGTACTGGCCTACGACAAGTATTTTCCTCACTTTGAGGATCACTTCCCTTTTGTCAAATCTGTGCAACTCAAAGTAATTCAGCAAAAAGCCGACATTATTAGTCTGCATCTTCCACTTACTTTAGAAACGAAAGGGTATGTTGATTCAGAGTTTATTGGAAAATGCAAAAACCGATTTATCCTTTTGAACTCCTCCAGAGGGGCTTGTGTGAAAACTCAAGATCTGGTGGAAGGATTGGAAAACGGAAAATGTCGGGGAGCTTGCTTAGATGTGTTTGAAAACGAAAGACCGGCCGCGTACAACAAAGTAGAGTCGTTATTATATCAACGGCTGTTCTCCCTTTCTAATGTCATGCTTAGTCCGCATGTAGCGGGATGGACGAAAGAGTCAAAGTATAAACTGGGACTGATCCTCTTTGAAAAATTGCAAAAGCATTTTTCGAGGAATTAACCGCCCTGAATGTACAAGAAAGGAAATCCCAGGATTCACACTTCATAAAATTGTCACCCGAGCATCCCTTAAATCCTAGGAAAGTGGGTCTTTACACTGAGGCTTTTCTTTTTGTTATGAGACCCAATTTTGCTAACATTGCGTGTTATTGCGGGAACAACCCCTTTTGATATCTAAAACATCTATTATATGAGACGGATTTTACCTCTCTTCCTAAGCTGTTTCTTTATGTATTCTTTTGCTGTAGCTCAAACCTCACTTCAGGGAAAGGTATTGGACGCGGAAACCAAAGAAGAACTGATCGGCGCAAACATTGTCCTCTATAAATCAGGAGTTTATGCCGCGGGGGCTAGTACAGACTTTGATGGAAACTATCGTGTTTCTGTCGATCCCGGAACTTATGATGTGGAAGTGACCTATGTTGGTTATGCTACTCAAAGGACGACGGATGTGGTTGTTAAGGCTGGTCGATCCAACTCTTTGGATATTGAACTGGGAGGCGATGAAGGAATTCTTCTTGATGAGGTCGTTGTGATAGAATATAAGGTACCTCTTATAGATAAGGACAATACAACTTCGGGGGGTGTGATCACCTCTGATCAGATTCGTAATCTTCCAACAAAGGACATTACAGCCCTGGCTGCAACCACTGCGGGACTTTCGCAGGCTGATGAAGGGGATAATATTTCCATTCGTGGTTCTAGAGCAGATGGAACGGATTATTATATCGATGGAATCCGGGTAAGAGGCTCAGGATCTATGGTTCCCCAATCAGAGATTGATCAACTACAAGTAATCACTGGGGGTATTGAAGCCCAATATGGTGATGTTACTGGCGGTATTATCTCTATTACTACTAAAGGGCCTTCAAGTAAATTTAGCGGAGGTATAGACATCGAAACTTCAGAATTCCTGGATAGCTATGGCTACAATTTGGGAAGTGCAAATATTTCAGGCCCGATCATTAAAAAGAAATCAGGCGAATCTATTCTTGGATTCCGTCTTTCCGCTCAATATTTAAGTCGATTGGATGATGATCCACCGGGGACTGACATATTTAGGGTGAAGGCTGATAAGCTTGCAGAGCTTGAGGCGCAGCCGGTTGTATTAGTAGGGGCTACTCCTGCAATTGCTGCAGAATTTCTTACTGATGATGATGTTGAAATTCTGGATTATCAACCGAATGAAGAACGGGAGCGTTTAGACCTGACAGGTAAACTGGACTTAAGAGTTTCAAAAGCAGTAGACCTTACCTTTTCTGGTTCATATGCAAATACTCTGAATCGGTTTACACCAAGTGAAAATACCCGATCTACTTCTCATTGGAGGTTGATGAATTCTCAAAATAATCCTCAGGATGAGACCACCCGGTACCGGGGAAATTTCAGATTCCGACATAGATTAGGATTGCCGGTAGAGGGTGCTGAACCGGACGAGGAAACAGCCAGTGCGATAATTTCCAATATCCAGTACACACTTCAGGGGAGTTATGAAAAATCTCTTTTCGAAAGAGAAGACTGGCACCATAAGGACAACCTTTTCGCCTATGGTCATGTCGGCACATTCAGCAGAGAATGGGTTCCTTCATTGGTAGGAATGGATTCTCTTGACAATAGTACTATTCCTCCAACGCAGACCACCTGGGTTCAACATGTGGATTACACAGAGACCTTTACAGGATATGATCCATCTACCAGCAGCAACCCGGGACTTGCTGCATACAACCAATACAATGGGGAAACTCCAGAGGAACTCATCGGTTTTAATATTATTAATGGGTTGACTCAAAACCCAATAACATCTGCGTGGGGCTATCACACTAACGTTAACCAGGTATATAACCTTTACCAGAAAACGGATAATGATCTGATGACTGGAAATGTCACGGTTAATTTTGACTTGAACCCTGGAGGTTCCAACAAAGGAACCCACTCAATCCAACTTGGGTTTATCTATGAACAACGGTATAACCGTGGATATGATCTGAATCCAAGAGCCTTGTGGCAGGTTGGAAGGCAATTGGCTAACAACCACATCATTGGATTAGATACTTCTATAGTCTTAAATACGGTTGATGTGACAGACCCGGATCTTCAAACCTTTGGAGCCACGGCGAACATCCACCCAATCATAACAACTGACCTTTCACCTGATGGCTTTGCTACCAATCTTTTCTATGACAAATTGAGAGAGGTTACAGGAACAGATATAAATGCCTTTGACAATTTAGATGCTCTAAATCCAAATCAACTTGATATTGGGATGTTCTCATTTTCTGAGTTGAATTCCGCCTATTCTGATTTGGGATTGGACTTTTATGGCTTCGATTACAGAGGAAACAAGGTTTCAAATACCACAACCTTTGATGATTTCTTTACTGCAACCGAAACTATCAACGGTCGGACTTACAGGAGTCACCCTGTTGCACCGATCAACCCAATTTACTTTGCCGGATATATCCAGGATAAGTTCTCCTTCCGGGATATTATTTTCAGAGTAGGGGTTAGAGTTGATCGCTATGATGCAAATACAAAAGTCCTGAGAGATCCTTTCTCACTTTATGATATCCAATCGGCTGCAGAATTTAATGCTGTAAATGGTGGAGAAAATCCGGGCGCTGTTCAGGATGACTATAAAGTATATGTTACTTCTGATGGAGGTTCGGCTGTTAAGGCCTACCGTGATGGCGATCAATGGTACAATGAAGAAGGGGTTCCAGTAAATGATGGAAACCAGATTTTCGAAGGTGTTGTATTTCCATCCTATGCTCAGGGGCAATTAAACGAAATCCAGAATCCTGATTTTAATCCGGATGTCTCCTTTGAGGATTACGAGCCTCAATTTAATGTTATGCCGAGATTGGCTTTCTCATTTCCAATATCTGATGCAGCAGGATTTTTTGCCCACTACGATATTTTAGTGCAACGACCTTCTGCAGTTGGTGTGAATGTGGACAGGGCAACGGCCTTGGATTACTACAACTTTGAATCAACACAGACAAGAGCAAATCCAAATTTGCGGCCTCAAAAAACAATTGATTATGAGGTTGGGTTCCAACAAAAAATCAGCAATGCTTCAGCTTTGAAGATTGCCGCTTACTATAAGGAGCTTAGGGATATGATCGCCAACAGAACCTACC